>JAHZKU010000148.1 GCA_022600255.1 Actinomycetes bacterium
CCAAGCCCGTGACATTAGCCAAGCCCGTGACATTAGCCAAGCCCGTGACATTGAGGAGTTTCCTGTGACCCTGATATTGCAGATCCTGCTTGTGATCACCAGCATGATCTTGATTGGACTGGTTCTGTTGCACAAGGGTAAGGGTGGCGGCATGTCGGACCTGTTCGGCGGTGGCATCTCAGGCAGTCTCGGTGGTTCATCCGTGGCCGAAAAGAACTTGGATCGAATCACCATCGTTGTTGGTGTCGTTTGGTTCGCCTGCATTGTCGGGTTGGGGCTATTGGTCGGGGCCGAGATTTAGCTGATCGCGCTCGTTGCTGAACCTTCCTGATGGCCGGGCGCTCCCGACATTTCCGACACGATTTAAATCAGTTCCGGCCCAATCGCCACGAAGTTGATCTTCTCGCATACGATCAGAGATGTGCGGTTGGTCAGTGCCGGTCTGCGTTCTCGGCGGGAATCTTCCTCAAGGGGATCATCGGTACTTTCGGGGGAGTAGCCAGTCAGGGGACAAGAGCTCGTAAGGGCAACAACAGGAATAACGTCACGGGCAATAGCAGCTGGGATTCCAGTGGGATTTGTCCGATCCAGACGCCAAGAGTGTGTGCGAATCAGGGTGCGCTGCTGCAGCGCGGCCTAGGAGAGGATGATCAGTGGCTGGTGGACACGCGATTCGGGGAAGCCGAGTCGGCGCGGGACCGATGGGCGAAGCGGAGCGAGGCGACGCCGCACCCCGAGTTTTTATCTCGTTCTGGTGCGCCAATGGGCACGAGACAGCGCCGAGCTTCCTAGAGGGCTCCGTCCCGCCCGAAGAATGGGACTGCCCGAAGTGTGGTTGGCCGGCCGGCCAAGATGAATCCAACCCGCCGGCGCCGCCCAAGATCGAGCCTTACAAGACACACTTGGCCTACGTGAAGGAACGTCGCAGCAACGATGATGCAGACGCAATCCTCACTGAGGCGCTAGCTGACCTGCACAACGACGACTTCTGACGCAGCGCTCCGGGAACGGGTTGCGGTGGGACTGGGCACCCAGATGTGGGGCAACCGCGCGGTGAACGGTCTTGAGCTAAGAACGATGCAAAACCGCGGCGGGGAGTTCGGCAGCGGCCGCATCGTCAATCAATGCCAATGTGCGCTGGGTCCCCACGGCTCCTGCCGCTGGATACTCGATCTTGTTCGCCCCAGGCGCCAACGCGCCAGCGAGCCCGTGAGCCTTCTCCGCCCCCGCCGCTACCAGCCATACTTCAGCAGCGCTCTGCAGGACCGGGAAAGTGTAGGTCAGCCGTTGTGGCGGCGGCTTGGGGGAGTCCAGTATGTCCGTCACGGTCACGTCCGTAACGGCGGTCTGCGGGTGGTTCGGGAACAGGGAAGCCACGTGGGCATCCGGCCCGACGCCGAGCATCAAGACATCGAACACTGGCACGGCGATGTCGGCACCTGGCGCAGCTAAGGCAGCGAGCTCGGCCGCATGGCCCCTAGCCGCAGCCGCGATGTCTGCGCCATAGGGCCCGTCACTGGCCGGCATTGCGTGAATCCGATCCTGGGCGATGTTCAGCGGATCCAGAATCGCGGCGCGCGCCTGGGTTTCGTTGCGATCGGGGTGTCCTAGCGGCAGATACCTCTCATCACCCCAGTAGAAGTCCACCCGATCCCAGTTGATCGCTGCGGCGGCCGGGCTGGCGACTACCGCCTCCTGTGACTTGCCGCCCATGCCACCGCCGGTCAGTACGATGTGTGCATCGCCCCTAGCAGCTTGGGCATCAATGATCGAAGTGATGAGCCTGGCCGCCACGGACGCGGCGAGCGCCTCGGGAGTGGGGTGGACAATGATCTCCACGGTCACTTCTTTGCTCCTGATTTCTTGTTCTTGCTGCTGCGCTTTTTGGATTTCTTGGTGATCGGAGTTCCCGGCCGATCGATCTTCAGGCGACCCTGTTTGACCGCGTTCAGTCCAGCCAAAGCCTCGCCGTAGATCTCGTCGGGATCGAGTCGGCGTAGCTCTTCGGTCAGTGCGTCGGCGCGTGACCGACGCGGCAGTGCGATCGTGGCTGGGGGCAGGCCCGGCCGACTCAGTCGGGCAGTACTCCCATCGGGCCGAGCGATCGCGATGTCGCCCTCGGGCGTGATGAGGCGGACGCTGGTGATTCCCGGTCCCTTCGAGTTGACCACCGAGGCTGGCACTTTCAGCCTGGAACCAAGCCAAGATGCCAGCAAGTGCCCGGACGCGTGCGTCTTTGGCAACGAGACCTCTGCTCCGATGATCGGGGGATGTGGTTGATCCAGTGTCGCGGCCAGCAAGGTGCGCCAGGCGGTGGTCATCGTCCAAGCCAGGTCCGTGTCACCGGGGAAGTAGCCTTTCACCCGTTTGTTCAAGGCCTGCATCTGACGTGCGGACGCCGTGGCATCGGTGATCCGGCGCTGGGCGTGGGCCCCGATCGTGTTCTCGTGTGGGACATCGGGGGCATCAGTGGGCCAGTAGGACACGACGGGGGTGTCGGACAACAACAACGGGATCGCCACCGAACCCGGGTGCTGCGACAGTTCCCCGTGAAGGCGCAGGACCGCGATCTCGCCTGGTCCTTCGTCACCACCGACCGAGATTTCCGCGTCGAGCCTAGGCTTCACCCGACCGCGCCGTGGAATCAGTACCAGAATCCGCATCGGGTGTTCCTGCGCGGAGAACGCTGCGACGGCGGTGGCATCGGCTTGGTTCTCCTCGTCGGTAAGGACGAGCAGGTTCAGAACCATGCCGGTGGCCGGTGAACCCATGCGATGTCGCTCGGCCGCAATCTCTGCAGCGACGGCGCTGCCGTTGGTGTCTTCGAGTCGAATCATGGTCGCCTCCATTGCCGACCGTCATTGGCCATCATGTCGTAGGAAGACTTCGGGCCCCAGCCTCCGGATCGGTACTGATCGGGCTGGCCCTGTTCGGCCCAGTGGTCCAGGATCGGGTCCAGAATCTCCCAGGAACGCTCGACCTCCTCATGTCGCGGAAACAGTGGAGCATCCCCTAAGAGGACGTCCAGGATGAGGCGCTCATACGCCTCCGGAGAGGACTGTGTAAACGAGTCACCGTACTGGAAGTCCATCGTGACGTCGCGCACCTGCATCTGGGTTCCGGGAACCTTGCTCCCGAATCGCACCGTCATACCTTCGTCTGGCTGTACGCGCAGCACGATTGCGTTCTGGGAGAGCTCCTCCACGGAAGTCTGTGTGAAGGGAAGATGCGGGGCGCGCTTAAATACAACCGCGATCTCGGTCACCCGTCGCCCCAGTCGCTTACCGGTACGCAGATAGAACGGCACCCCGGCCCACCGTCTGGTCTCGACGTTAACCCGGATGGCAGCGAAGGTCTCGGTCGTGGAATCCTTCGGGATACCGTCTTCTTCGAGATAGCCGGGCACTTTGATCCCGCCTTGCCAGCCAGCCGCGTATTGTCCCCGCGCCGTGTGTGCGGAGAGGTCCTTAGGAATGACCACGGCGCTGAGTACCTTCTCCTTCTCGCGCCGCACCGACTCAGCGTCAAAGTTGACTGGCTCCTCCATCGCGGTCAGAGCCATTGCCTGCAGGAGATGATTCTGGATCACATCGCGGGCCGCGCCGATCCCATCGTAGTAGCCAGCACGGCTGCCGATCCCGATGTCCTCAGCCATGGTGATCTGGACGTGGTCAACGTAGTTGGCCTTCCAGATGGGCTCAAAGAGGTTGTTCGCGAACCGTACGGCCATCAGATTCTGGACAGTCTCTTTGCCCAAGTAGTGGTCGATTCGGAACACCGAACCTGGATTAAAGACCTCGTCAACCGTGCGGTTCAACGCTTGCGCAGACTCTAGATCGTGACCAAACGGCTTTTCGATAACGACCCGACTCCACGCGTCCCCTTCTGTCTTGGACAGACCGGAACGCTTGAGCTGATTCACGACAACAGGGAAGAACCGGGGTGGGATCGAGAAATAGAAAGCATGGTTTCCGCCGGTCCCGCGTTCCCGATCCAACTTGCCCAACACTTGCGCCAACTTATCGAATGCCGCGTCATCGCCGAGGTCACCGGCCACAAAACGAATGCCTTCGCTGAGTTGCGCCCAGACCTCTTCGGTGAACTTCGTGCGCGAGTGCTTCTTGACAGCATCGTGCACGATTTGTGCGAAGTCCTGGTCTTCCCAATCCCGGCGGGCCATCCCGACCAGCGCAAAATTTGGCGGCAGCAGACCGCGATTTGCCAGATCGTAGATTGCTGGCATGACCTTCTTGGTTGCCAAGTCACCTGTGACGCCGAAGATGACCATTGCGCATGGCCCTGCGATCCGAGGAAGCCGGGAATCCCTGGGGTCTCGGAGTGGATTGTCCGAGATGAGTGTCATCCCTGGCCGTCCTCGCGTGAGTCGAGCGCCTCTTGGATTGTGGCCAGCAGTTCGTTCCAAGCCACGACGAACTTCTCCACGCCCTCGTCTTCGAGTTCCACGAAGACGTCCGCCATGTCGACCCCGACATCCTTGAGACCCGCGAAGACCGCCTCGGCGTTGGCGATCATCGGGCGAATCGTGTCACCTTCCATCTCCCCGTGATCGGCCATCGCCTGCATGGTCTTTTCTGGCATGGTGTTGACGGTGCCGTCGGTCACCAGTTCCACGACATAACGCGTGTCCTTGTACTTGGGATCCTTCACGCCGGTCGATGCCCACAGCGGACGCTGCGGGAAAGCGCCGGCGGCTTTGAGTGCCGCCCAGCGATCGCTGGCCATGACCTTCTCATACTCGGCATAGGCCAAGCGTGCATTGGCAATCCCAGCATCACCGCGCAACGCCTCCGCTGCGTCCGAACCGATCGCGTCAATCCGCTTGTCTACGGCGACGTCGACCCGGCTGACGAAGAACGATGCGACCGACTGAATGGTCGACAAGTCGATTCCGTTGGCTTGGGCTTGCTCAAGTCCGGTCATCCACGCGTCCATGACCTCCACGTAGCGGTCCGGGCTGAAGATCAACGTGACATTGACACTAATGCCCTCACTGATCGCCATCGTGATCGCCGGCAGGCCCTGCTCGGTGCCCGGAATTTTGATCAGCGCGTTGGGACGATCGACCGCCCACCACAGGGCGCGGGCCTCAGCAATCGTAGCCGCGGTCTTGCGGGCAAAGCGCGGGTCTACCTCAATCGACACGCGACCGTCCACCGTATCTGTGGCATCCCAGGTGGGGCGCATGATGTCACAGGCACTACGAACGTCCTGGGTGGTGATCGAGCGAACGGCTTCACCCTTGTCGACCCCACGTGCGGCCAGGTCCGTCAACTGCGCGTTGTAGGCACCGGCATCCCCGGACAGCGCATTGTTGAAGATCGACGGGTTCGTGGTGACACCCGTGACACTGCTGTCGGCTACCAAGCCGGCCAGCCCGCCGCTCTTGATCCGGTCGCGGTCAAGGTCA
>JAHZKU010000149.1 GCA_022600255.1 Actinomycetes bacterium
AGCCAAGCGTTGGGTGCCTCGATGTACGCGCAGGCTCAAGCCGAGCAAGAGGCCGCTGGCCAGGGCGAATCCAGTGACGAGGACGGTGACGACGATGTCGTGGACGCCGAAATCGTGGAGGAAGACGAAGATAAATGAGCGGCTTCCCCAATGATCCGACTCGTCCGGCCTCCGGGCCGGACGAGTCGGGAACTGGAATCCCGACGCAGTCTGACCCGGAGTCAGAAGTGGAGGGAGGCGTTCGGTTCACGGACAATCGCAAACTCGACCCCGAGACGCTGCAGGCGCGTCCGCAGGCTGACCAAGGCCCCGATGCCGAGGTTGAGGGTGTGTCAGAAGATGCGGAGCAGCCCGATACTCGGATTGCGGAACTCACCGCCGACCTGCAACGCGTCACCGCAGAGTACGCGAACTATCGCAAACGCGTTGACAGAGACCGCAGCGTGCAAGCGGCCGTGGCCAAGGCCAGTGTGCTGACCGATCTTCTGCCCATCCTGGATGATCTGGGGCGGGCGCAGGAACACGGTGAGCTGGACGGCGGCTTCAAAGCCGTCGGTGATGCGATCAACGGACTTGCGGAGAAGAACGGTGTGGAAGCCTTCGGTGTGGTCGGGGAACCCTTCGACCCCAACGTCCACGATGCGATGACGTCGGACACGAGCCCCGAGGTGACTGAGCCGACCGTGACGATGGTTTACCAGGTGGGCTACCGCGTCAAGGATCGAATCCTGCGGCACGCTCGTGTCGGGGTTACGGACGCGGAGTAGTTCGTCTGCTGACGCTTTGAGAATGGAGGTGACATGGCGGCACAGGACTGGGTGGACAAGGACTTCTACAAGACACTAGGTGTCAACAAGAAGGCCTCCGCAGCGGATATCAAGAAGGCCTATCGCAAGCTCGCGCAAGACCTGCATCCGGACAAGAACCCGGAGAACAAGCGTGCGGAGGAGAAGTTCAAGGCTGTTTCTGAGGCATACGCTGTGCTCTCGGACAAAGACAAGCGCGCTGAGTACGACGAGGCCCGCTCGATGTTCGGTGGGGGATTCAAGTTCCCCGGCTCCGGGGGTCGTAACCGCGGCGGCGGCGGACAAGGCCAAAGCTACGGCGGCGGCATGGGCGACGTTTTTGGAGACGCCACCGGGAACCTCGGCGATATCTTCGGCGGGTTGTTTAACCGCGGTGGGGACGGCCAGCCGCGGCAGCAGCCGGGTCGACGCGGGGCGGACATCGAAACCGAAGCAACCATCTCCTTCGACGATGCGTTGAATGGTGTCACGATCCCGCTGCGGCTGACAGGCGAGGGAGCCTGCCCGGTATGCCACGGGACAGGTGCCAAGACCGGCACGGTTCCCCGGGTCTGCCCAGAGTGTGATGGCACGGGAAGTACCGCCCGAAATGCTGGCGGCTTCGCGTTCACTGAACCGTGTGCGTTGTGTACCGGTCGTGGGCTGGTCGTTGACGATCCCTGTACGACTTGTCATGGGTCTGGCCGGGCCATGACAAGCCGCACCGTGCAGACGCGCATCCCGCAAGGCGTTAAGGATGGTCAGCGAATCAGACTCGCTGGAAAGGGCGTACCTGGGGAAGGCGGGGGCCAGGCCGGTGATCTTTACGTGATCGTCCATGTGGCTCCGCACCCAGTGTTCGCCAGGGCGGGTAACAATGTGACGGTCACCGTTCCAGTCACCTTCCCTGAGGCTGCTCTTGGTGCCCAGGTGAAAGTCCCGGTGCCGGGCGGGAGCAGTGTCACTTTGAAGATCCCGGCCGGGACAGCGAACGGCCGCACGTTCCGAGTGAAGGGTAGGGGCGCTCGTCGCAAGGATGGCACCAACGGCGACGTCTTGGCCACGGTTGAGATTGAGGTGCCGACTGCCGTTGACGATGCTGGCCGCGCTGCCCTAGAGGCCTATCGCGAGGCGATGCCAAGCACTGATCCCAGAGCCGAGTTGCTGCAACGAGCCGGTGTGGCTGGGGCCAAGGCCTGACATGTCACGCCCAGCCGCGAACGAGTTGCGGGATTTCGCACCAGACGTCGATGAGCCGGTCTACACCATCTCGGTAGCGGCTGGGATCGCCAGCATGCACCCGCAAACCTTGCGACAGTACGACCGGTTGGGGTTGGTTTCGCCCGCTCGCACCAGTGGTCGGAATCGGCTCTACTCGATCCGTGACATTTGGCGCCTCCGAGCGGTTCAAGAGCTGAGCGACGAGGGCATCAACCTGACCGGGATCGTTCGCATCCTGGAACTGCAGACTGAGGTGGAGATGCTCCGCGAACGGATCGACACTATCTCAGAGGAACAGAACTCCACTGCCCTCGTTGTCTGGGAACCCAAGCGGCGCCGCCGACGACGGAGTCGGTGATCGTTGCTGCGCCCAGTCGGGTTCGCCAACGACTGGCGGACAGCGTTCCCTCGTCAGGGCCGGGCAAGCAACACAAGCAGGACTAACAGGAAGACGTTGAAGTTGGGAGGCTTCGAATGGAACTGAATCTGACGACCAAGAGTCAGGAAGCAATCAGTGGGGCGGTACAAGTTGCTGCCGCGGCTGGCAACGCGCATGTGGAGCCTCCCCATCTATTGCAGGCCTTGCTAACCCAGGGAGAGGGCATTGCGGCGGCGCTTTTGGACCAAGTGGGGGCGGATCGGGCCCGACTGGCCGGGGAAGTCGACCGCCTGATCGCGGCGATCCCGAGCGCTTCGGGGAGTAGCGTGGCGCAACCCCAGTTCAGCCAATCCATGTTGCGGGTGCTCAATGACGCGGAGTCGCTGGCGAAGGATCGCGGCGACGAGTACGTCAGCACCGAGCATCTCCTGGTGGCGCTTGCCAAGAATGAGCCGACGGCTGCGGTGCTGGACGGATTGGGAGCGACCCCTGCGGCGCTGATGGAAGCGCTGGAACAGGTCCGAGGCTCGGGGCGCGTGACCTCGCCCGATCCCGAGGGTACCTTTCAAGCACTAGAGAAATACGGCCAGGACCTCACCGCTCTCGCGCGTGATGGGAAAATCGACCCGGTGATTGGCCGAGACTCCGAGATTCGGCGCGTCGTGCAGGTGTTGTCGCGGCGTACGAAGAACAACCCGGTTCTCATCGGGGAGCCAGGCGTTGGCAAGACCGCCGTTGTAGAGGGCCTTGCGCAACGAATCGTGGCCGGGGACGTACCTTCTTCGCTCCGTGGTAAGACGCTGATCGCCCTAGACCTAGGCGCCATGGTTGCGGGGGCGAAGTATCGCGGGGAGTTCGAGGAACGGCTCAAGGCCGTGCTAGAGGAGATCAAGGACTCGGACGGCCAAGTCATCACCTTCATCGACGAGCTACACACCGTAGTGGGCGCGGGCGCATCGGGGGAGGGCGCGATGGATGCCGGCAACATGCTCAAGCCAATGCTGGCGCGTGGCGAGTTGCGGATGGTGGGCGCAACCACCTTGGATGAGTACCGGGAACACATCGAAAAGGATCCCGCCCTAGAGCGTCGATTCCAACAAGTGGTGGTCGAAGAGCCCAGTGTCGAGGACACCATCGGGATCCTGCGGGGGATTAAGGAGAAGTACGAAGCCCATCACAAAGTCTCGATTGCCGACCAGGCCTTAGTCGCGGCGGCTACTTTGTCTGATCGCTACATCACCTCGCGTTTCCTCCCTGACAAGGCCATCGACTTGGTGGATGAGGCGGCGTCGCGACTACGGATGGAAATCGACTCCTCGCCGGTGGAAATCGACGCATTGCAGCGTTCCGTCGACCGACTCAAGATGGAGGAGTTGGCGCTGAGCGGTGAGAAGGACGACGCAAGCGTCGAACGCTTGAAGAAGTTGCGTGATGACCTCGCTGACAAAGAAGAACAGCTGATGGGGATGCGGGCCAAGTGGGATCAAGAAAAATCCGGCTTGGATCTAATTGGTGAACTAAAGATCAGGATCGATGAGCTGCGCAGCGTGGCGGAGAAGGCCCAACGCGAGGGTGACTTCGAACAAGCCTCCCGCATCCTGTACGCCGAGATTCCGGCGTTGGAGGCCAACCTGGCCGACGCTGTGGCAGCCAACACGGACCGACCAGCCGAGTCGATGGTTGCGGAAGGTGTGGGGGCCGACGACATCGCTGAGGTAGTGGCGGCGTGGACCGGAATCCCAGCGGGCCGCATGCTCGAGGGCGAGACCCAAAAGCTGCTGCGGATGGAAGAGGAAATTGGCAAGCGGGTAATCGGCCAACGCGACGCGATCGTGGCCGTTTCTGACGCAGTGCGCCGCGCTCGAGCTGGGATCGCCGATCCTAACCGACCCACCGGTTCATTTCTGTTCCTCGGGCCCACCGGCGTGGGCAAGACGGAGCTAGCCAAGGCCCTAGCCGAGTTCTTGTTCGACGACGACCGGGCCCTCACGCGCATCGACATGAGCGAATACGGGGAGAAGCACTCGGTGTCCCGCCTCGTCGGGGCTCCTCCGGGATATGTCGGCTACGAAGAAGGCGGCCAACTGACAGAGGTCGTCCGTAGGCGCCCCTATTCGGTCATCCTGCTCGATGAGGTAGAGAAAGCACACCCAGAGGTCTTCGACATCCTGCTGCAGGTTTTGGATGATGGCCGACTCACGGACGGCCAAGGTCGCACCGTAGATTTCCGCAACACCATCTTGATCTTGACCTCGAACCTGGGGTCCCAGTTCTTAGTCGACACCGAGGTGCCCTGGCCAGAACGGGTGGAACAGGTGATGGAAGTTGTGCGGCAATCATTTAAGCCGGAGTTCCTCAACCGGCTCGACGACACTGTGATGTTTGCACCGCTGGGTACCGACGAGCTGACCCATATCGTGGACCTGCAACTCGAGTTGCTGCAATGGCGACTGCAGGATCGTCGGATCCGGTTGGAGGTTTCCCAAGCGGCGAAGGATTGGCTGGCCCTGAACGGTTTCGATGCTGCCTACGGTGCTCGGCCGCTGCGACGGTTGGTGCAGTCTGCAGTCGGTGACCAACTCGCCAAGGAGATCTTGGCGGGCGAGGTGAAGGACGGCGACACCGTGCATGTGGGTATCGCCGACGGGATGGACGGACTCAGCGTCACCACCGGGGAACCCACTTAGTTCCAGCGAGGCACTCGGCCAGCATCCCAGCCCGACCACCGGTAATTTGCTTCTATGCCCACCGGTCTTGCTGCCTTGCCTCGCCCTGTTGTCTACGTTTTCGGTGGAGGAGGATCCCGGGGAGCCGCCCATGCGGGCATGATGCAGGCGATCAGCGAAACCGGGCACACGCCAGATGCCGTGATCGGCACCTCCGTGGGGAGTATCAGCGCTGCGGTGACGGCCGAGGATCCAGCCGAGGCCGCCCAGCGGATGCTAGATGTGTGGCGCGTGATCAAAAGAGAGAACATTTTCCCTGGTGGTCGACTCGATCAGTTGGCGCGATTGCAGCACAGCAAGCGATATATGTTCAGCCAGGACGGCCTGCGCGCCACTATCAGGAAGTACTTGCCGACGGTTCGGATTCAGGATTTGACGCTTCCGTATGCCGCGGTGGCCACGGACTACAACCGCGCGGAGCCAGTAGTGCTGCAGTCCGGCTCCTTGGAAACGGCGATCGCTGCAAGTGCCGCGATCCCAGTGGTTTTTCCAATGGTGGAGATCAACGGCACGTTGTTGTGCGACGGCGGTGTGGTTGCCAATGTCCCCGTCGTGGAAGCCCAGCTGCTCAAGCCAAAATCCTTGGTGGTGCTTGATTGCTTGGGCCCGGTGAATACGGCCAAGGCGAACTTGATCGATATCACCACGGGCGCGGCTGGGATCATGCAGCATAAGCAGCGGGTGGCAGATCTGGCTGATGTGGCGGAGAGACTGCCCATTGTCTACCTGCCTCCGCCGACCTCAGTTGGTTCGCCGCTGGACTTCAGCCACACCGAGGAACTCATCTCGGACTGTTATGCCTCCAGTAGCGCATTTCTGGAGAATCTAGACCTCCCCCCAGACCCGCCAGCCGGCTTCTACGGCGAAATCCCCAGTGTGATGGCGCCCGAGGTCGAGGAAGTCACCCGCCCGGCCGCGACGGGTTGGTAGACAGCCCCGAATCACCAGATTCGGCTGTTTCGAATGGGAACACCGGGTGTCCAGACTCAGCGTCGCACTATCGTAGCGGCCGCGATACTGGCAGCGGAGTCGAGTACAGTCACCGCTTCATACGACTCATTGGGCAGTTGCTCTAGCGTGCTCCTCAGAGCATCCTGCTGCCGTTGCAGCACCTTGCGTTCAAAGTGCCGATCGGTGCGCGTACGCCAGCGTTCCTCACAGACGGCCCACCCCGGATTCAGAACGATCACGTGCACGGGGATTCGCCATCTGGACGCTAGGCCGCGCAGCGTTTGCCGCGCCTGGGAGTGGAGGTTCGTTGCGTCAACGACGGTGAACCGCCCCCTTCGGAGCCGTTCATGCAGAATCAGGTGCAGCACCTCAAATGCGGCTCGGTTGGCGCTCTGATCGTTTTCGTCGTCGGCCACCAACGCGCGGCAGGTGTCTGACGAGAGCGTCTCGAACGCAGCAAAGTGGGCGGCAGCAAACGTCGTCTTCCCGGCCCCACTAATACCGACCAAGAGCACCAAGGCATTGTTGGGAAGGACGATTGGGGACATCAGCCAACCAGCGCGGCTAGGCGATCGAGCGCGGTCTGGAGCACGGCGGGTTGTTTGCAGAATGCCCACCGCACGTATGGCGAAGAGATTTCCGGGTGGTCGCTGAGGGCCACTTCCGGGATCGCCACCAGGCCGGCGCGTTCCGGGAGCGCGTCACAGAAGTCTCCTCCTGAGGCGAAGCCAACCGGGCGCACGTCGGTGGTGACGAAGTAGCTGCCCTGTGACGGCAGAAAGGAGAAGCCCAGGCCGCGGAGGCCATCAGAAAACAGATCGCGTCGCAATTTGAGTTGGGCGCGGAACTGGGTGAAGTATTCGTTCTCAGGATCTTGGTTGGCTGATTCCAACGCGTCCGCGATAGCCCACTGAAAAGGCCCACTGGACACGTAGGACAAATGCTGTCGGACTGTTCGCACCGCTGCGATCAAGTCCGCAGGTCCGGTGCCCCACCCGACTTTCCACCCGGTGAAGGAGAATGATTTCCCAGCAGATCCGATTGTGATGGTGCGTTCCCACATACCCGGCAGAGACGCGATCGGGATGTGTTGGTGTCCGGGGTAC
>JAHZKU010000150.1 GCA_022600255.1 Actinomycetes bacterium
ATCTCGAACATCTGCTGCTGCTGCGGGAAATCAATACACGACGCCGTGGTGACCTCCCAGAAACCGCCATCACCGTCGGGCTTGGGGTGGGCGATGATCGTGTTGATGTGGGTGTGGCCGTTCACCCAGGCGATCATATTGGGGTATTTGTGCAGCATCGAGATGAACTCTTCTGCATGAATCAGACGTTGATTCGGGCCAAACACCGAAAGCGCACCATTCTCCAGCGTTAGTGAGTTGTGGTGGCTCAGGATCATGCACAGCACGTTGTCCTTCTTCGCCTGCGCCAACTCCCCTTCCAGCCAGATGAACTGATCCTCCGGCACCGCCCCATCGGCGCCCATGACCTGATTGCAGGTGTCTAGGCCAAACAGTCGCAGATTGGGTCCGATATCCGCCTTGTACCAAGTCTCACCGGTGTCCAAGTTGTTCTGGGTGAATCCGTGCCCCACGGGACCCGGCTTGTCCGGGGTGTCGAAATGGGCCTGCATGAACCAGGCTTGTTCGAACAGCTTGCGACCTGGGTCCGAGGGCACGGTGCGCGAACCGCTGTCTTGCCCGAACTGGGTCTTGAGCGTGTTCTCCAGTCGCGTGAAGATGGTGGGATCGTTCGCCCAACCTTCGAACGAGTTGGACAGTAGTGCCTGCCAAGTCACCGCCTTGCGTTGTCCCACCGCCAAGGATTGCAGGGCGGGGTCGATCGGGAACACCCCGTTGTAGAGGGTGTCGTGGTTGCCATAGGTGGTGTACCAGGGGACGGGAGAACCTTGCGACGGCACCGGTTCACTCACGGCCGCTGTCATCATGCCCGGCACCAGAGGGAAACCGTAGTCGTCGTAGCGCGTGTTGCCCGGACCGCCATCGGGGTGGAATGCGTAGGTGGCGTCGTCCCAGACTTGTGGTCCGTCGTACACTCCCGGCGCGCCTGAGTTCGGTGTCACCGTCAGGCCATCCATACATTGAATCGACCATTGCAGTTCCAGTTCCGAGTGCTGGTCGGCAGTGTCCCCGGTGTTCAGCAGGGCCGCCATTGGAGCTCCGGTCACCGGACTGTACTTGGCCGCGTTGATCGTGGCCAACATCGCGGCTTGGACATGGATCGTTAACGCTTCTTGTGGACGGAAGCCACCGGGAATGATGTTGGGTTCGGGGCTGCCCGCAGCAGCCTGCAATCGGGCCGGTGATTGCGTGTCCTGGATGTGAATATCGGTCATGTGACCTAGATAGGCCAACGAGCGACGGGAGTTGACTCGACTTGCTTTGGCCTTCTTGCCGAGCACATCAAAGCGGGGAAGGTACGGCTCCCCTGAGAACGGCAGCAGCGTGTGGAAGTTGTTCTTCTGCGCTACTGAGCGCTGCAAGATGGTCTGATTGAGCGTCGTAGGCGCTTGGACGTTGGGCTCCAGCGGCTGAGCTAGCGCCGAGCCCATCACCCCTTTCGGGATTCCCCAGGCCAACGCCAAGGCCGAACTGGTTCCGATAAACGCCCGTCTGGACAATCCAGCCAAGACAGCTCCCTTGGTCGATGTTGCTTTTGTTGTAGCAGTTCCGGTCCATCCCGCGCGGCAGTTTGCCCCAACCGATGCGTATCGAATCAGTCCTCGGCCGGCTAACTGGCCACGATGAGTCGGGCCGACCGGGAAGCTTGCGACTTCTCCAACGCTTGCTCCGATACCTCGCTCAGATCGAACGGAGCGGGTGGGAGTCGTTCGGTGTTGCGATGAACTCAGAACCACCGCGCATGAGCGGGTCGGCAATCCAGTCGTTAGCCGCCAGTTGCCCGAGCGCGCTAGATCTCAACCACCGATGAGTACTCGATCACCCGATCATTCGGGATCCGGAAGTAGCGCGCGGGGTCAGAGGCATTGTGCATCATGTAGGCGAAGAGCACCTTGCGCCAACGTGCCATCCCCGGTGCCTTGGTGGGTTGCACGCGGATGCTGTGGACCACGAAGATCACGTCGCCGGTCAGGTCGTAGCCCCGTTCCTTTGCCTTCTGAATGTCGGTTGGGGTCCACAGTGGCTGCATAAACCCGTTGTAGACCCGGAAGTTCTCCAATCCCGGGGCCCATTCGGTGGCCTTGATGCGATCTCCGTAGTCCACATACGGGACTTTGGCCGATAGCGCGGCCAACATGATGGTGTTCTCGGCAACCGAATGCTCTCGCTGAATATTGATCGACAGTGCCAAGGGCACCTGCTCATTCAGGGTCAGGTAGACCCGCGTTCCTGGGGTGCGGACCACCGCATCAGAGCTCACTGCGGCGATCACTTCATCTTTGTCCATTGCCATTTCCTCAGTCTTGCGCCGGAGCAGGATTCGACCCCGACTCCAGGTGGTGAAGATGACAAAAACCAGCACGGCGATTAACACCGGGAAGTAGCCACCGTGCAAGAACTTGGTCATGTTGGCGGCGAAGAAGGCGATGTCAATGATGAGGAAGAACACGGTCACCGGCACCACAACCTTGCGAGGCACTTTCCAGCGTTGTCGCGCGACCACCGAGATCAGCAGCGTCGTGATCACGAACGTGCCCGAAACCGCGAGTCCATAGGCCGCCGCCAGGTTCGATGAGTCTTGGAATCCGATGACCAGCAGCACAACGGAAATGAGCAGTACCCAGTTCACAAAAGGCAGGTAGATCTGGCCGGCTGAGGACGCCGACGTGTGTCGCACGGTCATCCGGGGGACGTACCGCAATCGCATGGCTTGCTGCGTCAATGAGAACGCGCCTGAGATCACCGCCTGGCTGGCGATCACCGTGGCCACCGTGGCGAGTAGGACCATTGGCAACTGCACCGAGTCGGGAAACAGGTGGTGGAAGGGGCTACTGACTTCGCTGGGTGTCCGAATTACTAGGGCGCCTTGCCCCAGGTAATTCAAGTACAGCGCCGGGGTGGCGGCCATGAACCAAGAGATCCGGATTGGGCCCTTTCCAAAGTGACCCATGTCCGCATACAACGCCTCAGCCCCGGTGACACACAGGATCACCGAGCCCAGTGAAAGGAACGCGATCAGTGGTTCTTGCACAAACAGGTTGATGGCCCACGTGGGCGAGATCGCCTGCAGAATCTGCGGGGTCAAGATGATGCTGTAGAGCCCAGCGGCGGCGATCGCTAGGAACCACACCACCATGATGGGCCCGAAGGCCCGTCCCACTTTTCCGGTCCCGAACCGCTGCACGGCGAAGAGGCCGACCAACACAGCGATGGCAATCGGAATCACGAAGTCGGTCAGATTGGGGGCGGCGATCTCCAGACCCTCGACAGCACTCAGCACCGATATCGCTGGCGTAATCATGCTGTCCCCGTAGAACAACGCGGCCCCGAATACGCCGAGCCCGATCATGATGATCTTGCGGCGCTTGGTCTTGAACTTCTCCAGCATCGTCAGGGCCGTGAGGGCCATGATGCCGCCCTCACCGTCGTTGTCCGCCCGCATGACGATCAGCACGTATTTGACCGTCACGATGAGTGTGATCGTCCAGAAGATCAGCGATAGGGCACCGTAGATCCGATCAGGCTCCGGCGAGATACCGTGTGGCGCGGCGAAGACGGTCTGAAACGCATAGAGCGGAGATGTCCCGATGTCACCGAATACGATGCCCAAAGCCGCCAACGCCAACGGCGGCAGCGCCTTTTTCCCTGTGCCCTTTTTCGCAGGCTTGGCACGTGCCTGTGTTTCAGCCACGATTGGAGCCTCGCTATCCAGCCGGGCTCGTGGTGCTGTGAACCGGTTCTGATGGCGGCGCGTTCGCAGCAGCGGTGTTGGACTGCTGACTGGGCAGTGGGTTGTCTGGATCTCTCCCGGACAAGTACTTCATCACCCCATACAAGGACGATGCGACAGGAACCGCGATCAGCGCCCCAATGATGCCGAACGCAATCGCTCCGGTGGCAATGATTGTCACGATCGCCAGCGGGTGCAGGCTGACCGCCTTACCCATCACGAGCGGCTGCAGCACGTCGCCATCAAAAGAACCGACAACAATCGTCAGCAGAACCACCAGAATGGCCGTTGTGAGACCTTTCGTCGCCAGAGCCACAATGGCGGCGAAGAATGTGGCCACAGGGGCTCCGATGACGGGAATGAATGCTCCCATGAACACCACTGCCGCTAGCGCGGGCGCCAACGGAACTTGCAGAATCAGCAAGCCAATCAAGACCAACAGGGCGTCCGCCAGCGCCACGATCACCATGCCACGGGTGTAGCCGGCCAGACTCCCCCAAGCGATCCGGCCCGAGGTGTTGAAGGCATCTCGCGCCCGGGCCGGTACCCAACCAACCACCCAACCCCAGATGCTGGCTCCACTGACCATGAAGAAGAACGTGGCAAAGAAGAACACGGCACCAGCGGTGATCAGCGTCCCTAAGGTGCCGGCCTCGGATGCCACTCCAGAAAGAATCTCACCACCGAGGTTCTCGGCCCACTGCTCCACCTGCTGATTGACGGAGGTTAGTTGCTCATCGGAGAGCTGGATCGGACCATTCTTGAGCCAATCCTGGATCTCACTCATGCCGTCAGTGACTGCACCGGAGAGTTGGCCGCTTTCTGCAATGATTGAGGACACGACCTGCACGAGGATGAAGATCCCGACGGCCGCGATCGTGAAGAGAGACAGGATCACGGCCAACACCTTCGGCACGCGAAAGCGCTGCAGGAAGTGAGCCAATGGCAGCGCGAGGGCTGTTAGCAAGGCTCCCAGGAAGATGGCGATTGCGACAGCGCCGACCTGGAAGATCAGCCAAAGAAACACCACTAGGGCGAACCCGACGATGAGGAGTCGCCCGACGATCCCCGCTAGGGTTACCAGCGTCGGCGGAACCCCGAATTCCTGGCGTGCAGTGACAGCGATGGCCGGTGGCCGCGGTTCAGAAGCACTAGTGTCCTGATCGAGCGAGGACTGCGACGTCGTCTTGACGGACGAAGCACTCGCCGCTGGCTGGGCACCCGGCGTGTCACCGGGCACATCAGCGGTCATGACGTTTGCCTCCGGTCGGCCCGGACCCCTTGGTATCGGTCGGTTCCTCAGCCTTCATGTAGACCGTGATCAAGTACAAGGCGGCTGCGGCCGTGCCTGCGTAACCCAACCAAACTGCTCCGATCTGGTAGCCAATCGCCGTGCCAATAACGCCCAAGACAATCGCGATCAGAATGGCGATGACAAGATTTCGTCCACTTAATCCGTTGGGCATGTCCGACCTCCAGCACGCGCAGTTCGGCACAAAGCTATCGCCGAGACCGTTCAGCCGCAGCGAAATGCCCGTTCTGGTCGCTCGATGGGACACAACCCGGCATTCTCGGCACACTGTTGGGTGATCAGGAGCAGAACTGATCGCAGAGTGGAAGGTCGTTTCATGCATAGAGTCGGAGTGGACCTAGGTGGTACCAAGATTCAAACCGTTGTGGTCGATCAGGACTACAACGTCACCGGCAGTAACCGCCAACCCACCCCTCGCAAAGGTGGGCCAAAGGCGGTCACCCGCGCCATCGCGAACTCGGTGAATGCAGCGATCAAGGACTCCGGTGTCAAACGCAACGAGGTCATGGGTGTTGGCGTCGGATCGCCAGGACAGATCGACAAGCGCGCTGGCACGGTCAGTCACGCCGGAAACCTGCCCGATTGGCTAGGCACCTACGCACTAGGCCCCGAGCTGTCCAAGCGGGTCAAGATGAGTGTGGACCTAGGAAACGATGTGCAGGTCGCAGTGCGCAGTGAAGCTGAGCTCGGTTCTGGTGCCACATCCAACTCCCTACTGGGCGTGTTTGTAGGCACCGGGATCGGTGGTGGTGTGGTGATCAATCGCAAGATGTGGCTTGGCCGCGGTGCGGCGGGCGAGATTGGTCATACGGTCGTGGACGTCAATGGCCCGCCGTGTCCTTGCGGTCGGAAAGGGTGCCTGGAGGCTTATGCCGGCCGTTCTGCGATGGAAATCCAAGCACGCAAATGGGTCGCCGAGGGCCGGTCCACAAACCTGTTCCACATCATGAAGAAGAAGGGCCGGGACCGACTGACCAGCGGGATTTGGGCCCGCGCACTCAAGAAAGACGATGAGATGGCCACCGAACTCATCGATCGCGCGGTTTGGGCGTTAGGTATCGCCATCGGCTCAGCCACGAACCTACTCGACACCGACATGGTTGTCATCGGGGGCGGCATCGGCGTACGACTTGGTCAGCCCTTTGTGGACAGGATTGCCGAGGCGTCCCTGCCGCGTATGGTGATGGCGCAACGTCCGCCCGTGTTCCGAACGGCCGCGTTGGGTGATCTGGGCGGCGCAGTTGGGGCCGCCCTACTGCCGCTCGACTAAGCCATCAGCGGTTGCCCAGATGCCGGAACGGCAGGCGCGGACTATTCCCCGGCTAGGGACCGGAACTCGCGGAATACTTCCGCAGACGCTTTCCCACCACCGCCGGATTCGCTCTTTGCCTTGGTATGGGCTGGCGGGCTCTTCTTGCTGGATTTGGAGCTAGTTTCGGCCTTGGGTTGGGGGGTCTCGGACTTACCTTTCTGTCGCTGCGGCGGGGGCGAGGCTTGCTTGGACTTGGCGTCCGTTTTGTCGTCTTGTCCGGAATCTGATTCAGCCTGCTGCTCAGACTCCGTGTCCGGATCCAGGAATGGGTCTGGTGCAAGCCCAGGCACCTCTTGTTCAGCGTCCAAACCCGCCTTGGCCACAGCTTCCTTGTCCGTGACTCTTGTCGCGGGGCTATCCGGTGCCAGCTTCGGGATCGCGTTGGTGGCCAGGCTGCGCATAAGTTGGGCATCAATCCAGACCGCGGCGGCGGGATCCGGCGGGTCATCGGTGACCAACATGATCGGCCTACCCACCGCATCCACACTCGAGATCAGCCGCGCCACCAACGGCGTGATGTCATCGGCTTCGGCCACCACAACGAGGGGAACCCCCGTGGGCTCCAAGTCTTCGAGTTGCAGCACGGAAATCACTGCGGCGTCCGTCCACCCGCGTTCGCCAGTGATGCGGCCCGCGATGAACATCAAGGTGGGGTCCATACCTTCGATACTGGCACCATTGCCGAACTGATGACCGCATGAAGCGGCCACATCTGTCACTCTTTTTCGCACGGTCAACCTCAGGCTCACCCGGATGGCGCTACGTCCGCGTGTTGTGAGGGCCGTGCGGCACTTTCCCGGGTCAGACAGCCCTCGTCGCAGACCGGAGACGGCCCGCTCCCCCGCAGCCACGCAGCGTGCGCTGGCACACCTACGTCAGCATGGGTTCGTGGCACACTCGTGTCCCGGCCAGGGACTGTTCTGGCTCCCTGGCGCGTTACAGCCGACGTAACAAAGGAGGTGCTGTGACCCAGCCATACGATCTCGTGATAATCGGTGGCGGTGCCGCTGGTCTGGTCGCGGCCCACACCGCAATCAGTGTGGGCGCCACGGTGGCCCTGGTCGAAGGGGCGCGAATGGGCGGTGACTGTCTGTGGACGGGATGCGTTCCCAGCAA
>JAHZKU010000011.1 GCA_022600255.1 Actinomycetes bacterium
CGAGTCAAGCAGGCGAGTCAAGCAGGCGAGTCAAGCAGGCGAGTCAAGCAGGCGAGTCAAGAAGCGCAGGAGGAGATCAAATCATGGGGATTCTGCTAGTGGCCCTGCTCATCATGTTGCTGCTAATCGGGTTCATGAACCTGCTTCGCGTGCTCGGTTGGATTGTGGTGGGAGTGGGGCTATTGTTCCTCTGGCCGGTACTGATCATCATCAGAAACCGGCGCGACACTACAGCTGATCAGCATGACCAACAGATATATAACTCCGCCTTGGCGGCTTGGGAATCTGAACATGGCGATGATTATCGGGCCTGGCAGGCGGGAAAGTTCTACCGGTAGTGGCTCCCGCGAACTCGCTCGCGCCCCAGTCCCGACAGGGGTGTCTCTAGGATTATCAAGACCGAACTGAGCGATCGATCGTTGCCGATGTTCCACCAACGCCCGTTGGCGGTTTCCCGTGTGTGGCAGTCGGTCTTCCCGAGGTGTCCGCGTAGGCCAGGACCTCGGTCCGCCCCTCCAACGAGCCAGGTGACTGGCCGTGGGTGCTCACCAGTCCAGACTAGCGACGGCGCTCGCTCATTCGGCACTCATTGGCGGATCGCAGTAGGTGTTCGGGACCGACACACACAGCCGACGAAATCGGATACGGTCTGATGGATGTGCAGTGGTGAGAACGCGTACCGGGCGCTCGCGCTGTGCCGGTTCAAGAGCGCCGGCTGATCGCTGTGCGGATTACCCCAAAACGGTGGAGCCTGGAGACCATCATGTGTGGCATGAGGGGGCACGTCGCGCCCGCGGCCACGGTTCCGGACATCGGACCGCAGGAAACAGCGCTCGCTGTGACCCAGGGCCCTGATTCACGGCTGTGTCGCTGTCTGCGTTGTGATGCCTGGATCGACTACACGCTTCCCGACGAAAGCGTCGACGACCGAACGACGTTGCCTCCCGAGGATGAACTGCCGAAGCCGTTGCGCGGCCGAGCATTGGACGAGCGCATCACCATCCGCGGCATCGCAGTACTCGCTTGGCTCAACGCGGTGTTGTTCGCGCTCGTCTCAGTCCTGCTGCTCGTGCTGCTGTTGGGCCTGCCGACGATTCAGGATTTCGCGTCGATAGAGCTGCAGCATTTGCAGACGCTTATCTCCCAGTATCGGCCCGCAAGCTCGATCGTTCCCCTGTGGGAGCAACGCATCGACGATCTGCAGCGTTGGCAATTCGCCGTCCTGTTGGCGCTGGCGGTCGGCTACACGATGCTGCAAGTGGTGGAGGCGGTTTTCTTGTGGAAGGGACGGAGATGGGCAGAGTACCTGACTGCGATCGAGTCGATGTTCTTTCTGCCGTACTTGGGCTACAACGTCATTCAAGAGCCGACTCCACTGCATGTGGGTGGACTCGCGTTGCAGTTGGCGATCATTGCCTATCTGGTCCTGGCCAAGAGGCTCTTCGGCGTCCGAGGTGGCTACAAGCGGTTGCAGGAGATATTCGGCGTCGAAGTGAACTGGCGGCAGATCTACAGCCACCCACCGACGCGCCAGCCACCCACCGAAGCTGAGGTCGAGCGTTCGCTGAACCCTTGAACTGATCCCGGAAGTGATCGTGGCTGATCGGGGGACTGCCTGATGGCCGATTTGCCCTGTTCTGCAAAATCCACCACTTCATGGTTGATGGGCTCTTGAGAGCTGAGATTTCCCACCATCTATTGGGAGGCAACTTCGGCCAGCTGAGCTAGGTAGACCGTGTTGGATGAGACGCCGCCGGTGAGTGGATTCGGGAACGAAACAACCTCTGCCCGTGCCTCGGAGAAGTGAGCATCCAACAGGGCTAGGAATTCGCTATCTGGCGGGTCGTCAGACCATAAGCCGAAAACACCCTCAGGATTCAGGTGGCCTTTCAGGCCGCTCAAGCCGGCCGCGGTGTAGAACGAGGCATGACTGGCATGCAGCACATGCGCTGGACTGTGGTCGATGTCCAGCAAGATCGCGTCGTAGGTGGGCCGGGCTTCGGCATCGGCTTTCGCCTCGACCGCATTGAAGAAACTCCCCTGCAATAAGCGGACCCGCGGGTCGGCGGCCAGGCCAGCAGTGTCCGGCAGCAGTTCCTGTTCGTGCCACCTGATGACCGGACCCAGCGCCTCTACCACGCAGAGCGTTTGTACCCGGTCGTCCCGGAGCGCGGCTAGGGCGGTGTATCCCAGGCCGAGACCCCCGACAAGCACGTTGATTTTGTCAGCGCGGATCTGCGCAAGTGCTAGCTCACTGAGCTGTTCCTCCGCCACGGTGAACAGGCTGGACATCAAGAACTCATCGCCCAGCTTGACCTCGTAGACCTCCATCTGGAGTTGCGGGTCGAAACGGCGTCGCAACGTGAGTTCGCCCATCCCGGTGTCTTCGTAGTCCAACTCTGCAAAGCGAGCGGCCATAACTCTCCTTCGTGGGTCAGCCGTAGGCGCTGTTCTCGCGCGGCGCTGGCCCGTGTGAGCCCCTGAATCTGGGATGAGGGTTGGCCCTAGTGTGTCACTGACCCTTGGCGAGGGCCGCACGCGCCCACTCGCGCCAGGCCTCCGAAAGAGCCGGAAGTGCCACCATCTGCGCGGCCCGGGATTTGTCGCCGAAGTAGGTCCGGGAGATGTCTCGCATGGAAACGGCCACCCCGGCCGTCGGCCTGACGCGAACCGCATCGCCGACAACCAGTTCCCCCTCGTCGATGATCCTCAGATAGCAGCCCGGTCGCGCGGCTTCCGCGAAGCGCTTCACGATGCGTGGGATCTGCGTGCGAAGGCTAAGCTTGAAGCAAGGCAACCGGGGCTCGCTGACCTCTAACAAGGTGCTACCGATACTCCACCGATCTCCCACCCGAGCCTCGGAGACATCGATCCCTTCAGTCGTGAGGTTTTCGCCAAATAGACCCGGGTGCGTTTCACGACCTAGCGTTTCCGCCCACCAGCGGTAGTCCTCGATCGCGTAGGCGTAGATGGCTTTGTCCACTCCGCCATGTGCTGCAAGATCTGCTTGGCGATCATCTCCGATGTTGACGCCCCGCACCTGCTGGACCTGGTCAGTAGGCGTCTTGATGATTCCGGTGGCAACCGGTTCTCCCCGTCTGGGTAGCTCCTGGATCGTGCCGATGTTCACCGACATGAGCCGGCCCTCCGCAGATATCGATTGGGGGAAAGGGTCATGGGTTCCGGCGTCTGAGGCTGGCTCGGTCATGCGACCCTCTTGACTGGGCGTATCGGGTGTGTTTCGCGGCGCATGCGCCGGTAGAGCCGGGTCACCGCGCCGAGGCTGGCCGGGGATCAGCTGGCGGGATCGGTTCGGGTGGGATCTTCGGCTTGGTCTCGGCCAGTATTGCCGGCGGCTGGATCAGGCAGGCCGGGGTGGGCGTGGGCGTCGGCGCACCCGGAGTCGGTGGAACCGTTGTTGGAGTCGGCGTGGGCACAACGCCGGCCGGACAACGGTTGGTCGTCCACTGCACTTCCGCTTCGGCTCGTGCGGCCACCCAGGCTTTTCTGTCGGCGATCGCAGCCTCCCGCTGTGCTTGCTGGGTCTGATACCAGGCCCACGCGGAGCGAATCTTGTCCCATGCGGTGGCTACGGTCTGGACTTCACCGGCGTAAACCCGGTACTTCTCGGCGGTTCGGTAGTACTGCACCATGTCTTGGCGCCACTGTGTTTCTTTCAAACCCCACTGATTCACCGCCTCCTCAAGACGTTGCTTTGCTTGCGCCGTTTGGGCTGTACGATCGGCATCGGATTCCTCCTGGGTGAAGGGGATCGCCGGACTGGTCGTGAAGTCCCAGCCGCATCCTGGGCCGACCGGATCAGGGATCTGGAATGAGACCATGCGTTTGGTCTTGGGGTCCTTGGGTCGCTCCGGTCGGTTAGGTGCGGATACGGCGTTGGGCAGGCTAGCGGGCCAAATCGGCACGCCGACCGGGGGAGCAGGTCGCTCCACAATCTCAAGGTCATCTAGGTTGGGCCGCTTCTTCGGCACAGCAACCGTTACAACCGGCTTCGTCACGCTCACTTGGGTCTTGTCCAGGAGCCCGGTGTATGCGTCGGGATCGTGCCAAGGCGAGCGCTTCGCGTCCGAGACGGTGGGGTTCAGGTCTGCGCAATCTGGTGCCAGCAACCGCTGAGCGGACTTG
This sequence comes from Actinomycetes bacterium, assembly GCA_022600255.1. GTDB lineage: Bacteria > Actinomycetota > Actinomycetes > S36-B12 > JAHZKU01. The sequence goes on from JAHZKU010000011.1 coordinate 4,147, forward strand.
GTCCAAGCTTGCGCGGCGGAGGTGTTGGTGGTCGGGATTTGCCCGGTCAACGACAACGTGAGGTCGCCAACAGCCCAGCGCATGGTCTTCGCTCCAGAACCGGCGGCCTCAATCCCGGCTATGACTCCCGGATAACCGGCGACCTGATTGTCGCGAGACCAGACGCTGACAGAATCACTGAGGCATTGGCTGGATCGGTCACGGTAGTTCGCCACAGCAGCCGCCCCGTAGCCAGTGGGCCAGACTTCGACGGCGGCAACGACGGTCTTCCCAGACACCTTCACCGTGCGCTGGTAGCCCAAGGCAGCGGTTTGGGCGGTGTCGGGACCACAACCTAAGGCTAGGACGTCGACCACACCCGGTTCGGCTGGTGCCTTTGGTTTCATCGCATCAGGCAATCCTTGACCGATGATCTTGTTCGCGATCGAGAAAGCCGGTGCCTCCACCGGAACTTCTTCAGGAACGGTCTGGGCCGGGGCCTGCTCGACCTCGGCGGTGTCGAAAACATCGCTGACCGCTGAGGCGATCAAGACGTTGATGCCAATCAAGACCGCTGCGGCCACCGCAAGAAGGGTGCTTCGGCGCAGCGCAGTCATGACTGAATCTCCCTCCCGCTCTGGACAACCCATTCGTCCCACGGCCAAGACTAAGTGATCGTTGCGGCGAAACCTGTCCTCGAAGCGGATTTGTTATGGCAGGTCGGGCCCAGTTGCCTTGCTCGCCGCGGTTCCCACCAAGGCGCCCGATCGGAGCCCCACAGGCTCACGCAAACCAACACCGGCCCGCCCGTTGTGGATCAAGGTTTGGTAACAAGCCGAATCGGACCACCGTATCCCCCGACATGCACGAATTGTGACTTAGGATTACACGCAGGAGAAGTTCGGCCCGTGGGGCCGCACTAGCGCATCACGGGGAGAATTCCGCTCTTGAAGTTTCGACGCAACCGGCAGAGCGCCCAGGTTTCTGGCGCGACGCTGATGCCTGCGCTCTTCTCCGAACCTGGCGGGGGACGGGCTCGCCGCGATCGCCGGTTCTCGTGGGGAATCTTTGTCGCCTTGGCTTTTGTGGCCGCGGCGATATTCCCGATGCTGCTGATGGGAGTCACCGGCACCAAAGCGACGGTGCAGGTTTGGGAGGATCTCCCGGTCGAGATTCCAGACGTCAGTGGTGTTCCCGAGCGTTCTCAGCTCTTAGATCGTAACGGCAAGGTCTTCGCCACATTTTCTACCACCAATCGCGTCTCGATCGCTCGGGAGGAGATCCCCGATGTCATGGTGAACGCGATCGTTGCTGTTGAGGATGCTGAGTTCTTCACCCACTCCGGAGTGGACTTCAAGGCGATCGTTCGAGCGATGTTCAACAATGCTTCAGGTGGGGACACACAGGGGGCCTCAACCATCACTCAACAGTGGGTCAAGAACGTCCTGGCCACCACGGCGGAGAATTCTGCAGACGCTGAAGCTGCGGTCGAGCAAACCCTCAAGCGCAAGTTGAGGGAAGCAAAACTTGCGATGGTCGCCGATGGCGGGGCGTTCTCCAAGGAAGATATTCTCACCGGGTACCTAAACACGGTGTATTTCGGAGACCAGGCCTACGGCATCTACGCAGCCTCGAAGCATTACTTCAGCGTCAAGCCCAAAGATCTGACGCTGAACCAAGCAGCCACGTTGGCCGGCCTGGTGCAGTCACCGTCCCGACTCGCGCCGACATCGAACAAGAAGGCCGCAACTGAACGCCGTAACCAGGTGCTGGAGCGGATGCAGGCTGAGGGTCACATCTCAACCAACCGGATGAAGAAGGAACAAGCCAAACGCATTAAGCTGCGCGTCTCCCAGCCAGATAGCGGGTGTCAGAACTCCGACTTCCCGCACTACTGCACGTACGTGCGAGAGGCACTGCTGAACGATCCCGCGTTGGGGAAGAGCAAATCCAAGCGGCAGGAGGTCTTCGATCGCGGGGGGCTGCGCGTAACGACGGCCTTGGACCCCAAGGCCCAACGTGCCGCAATCGCCGCGGCGCGCGCTGGTGTTGGCATCAGTGGCGACGTGGCCAGTGCGGTCGCGGTCGTCAAGCCGGGTACTCCTGAAGTGGTCGCCGCAGCCACCAACCGAGTTTTTGGCGCGGGTGAGAACCAGACCGAGATTATGTACGCGGACTCCTCGCTGGCGCCGCTGGGCAGTAACTTCAAGCCATTTGTGTTGGCCACGGCGCTGGAACTTGGCTTCCCACTCTCAACCCGATTCGGTACCCCAGATGGTTACTACCCTGCGGGAATGAATGCCCCAGTCGGCGGGTTTCACAATGCCAATCGGCGTGACAATGGGGTCTTGGATGCCCGGGGTGCCACCAAGGGCAGTGTCAACACGTGGTTCATCCAACTGATTGAACGCACCGGAACAAAGGCCGTCGCAGATTTTGCGGGAAGACTGGGCAACACCACGTTGCCCCGCAAGGGTGATGGTCGCATCACTGACGCCGATGCCACCTTGGCGCTGGGGACTTACAACGCCAAACCGATTGAAGTGGCCGCCGGTTACGCCGCATTCGCGGCCGAGGGTGTCACCTGTACGCCGACGCCGCTGCTCAAGATTCGTCATATTGATGGGCAACGGATCAAGCTGGATCCGCAGAGCCGCTGCTATCAGGGCACAAGCGCGGCGGTCGCCAACTCTGTGGCGAATATTCTCACGGCGCCGTTCGAGAATGGCGGCACCGCGTCTGCCTTGGGGCTACCCGGCGGGCGACCGGCCGCCGGCAAGACTGGCACCACCGACAACAGTTCAGCCACTTGGTTCACCGGCTTCACACCGCAGTACGTCACCACCGTTTGGGTAGGTGATCCGCGAGGTGGGTTCACTTACCCGCTGCGCAACCGATGGATCAATGGCTCCTACTACGACAGTGTTTTTGGAGCGACGCTGGCTGGACCAATCTGGAAGAACACCATGAGCAAGTTGCATGATGGCCTCCCAGTTGAGAAGTTGCCTGGGTTGGACAACAGCACTCTCACCAGTTCGATTCCGGCCGTTCCCGATCTCACCGGGTTAACCCAGACCGCCGCCACCGCCGCCGCCGAGCGTGCTGGCTTCACTGCGGTCAAGATCAAGACCACGGAGCCGGGTGAGCGGCCCTTTGCTACTAGCGGACTCGTGGTCAGGCAAAGCCCGGACGCGGGCACGAGTAGTCCGACCGTCGCCCGTGAGGAAATCACCCTTACCGTCATCGAATAGGTCGACAAGTACGACAGCCTGCCGCTTCTTACGTTCTCTTCCTAGTCCCCTGGTCCGCGTGCAACTTTGTGCCACCGCTCAAGATCTTGCGGTTAGCATATGTGGGCATAGGAATCTCGGCTTGGGCTAGCAGGGGCCAGTGTTGCTCCCGGTTGTGTCGGACCCTTGCTCCATGATGTAAATATCGGGAACGGAGCCGGCCCGGGATGGGGAGTCTTCTCACCGGCCAGCACCCGCCAGCACCCGCCAGCACCGGCCAGCACCGGGAAACACCAGTAGATATCGGCAGACATCAGGGGGACACATGCGATTCATCCACACATCTGATTGGCATCTCGGGCGCCGATTCCACTCGTACGACCTGCTGCCAGCCCAGCAGCAGTTCCTAGACTGGTTGCTGGCCACGGCGGTGGCTGAGTCGGTAGACGCAGTCTTGGTCGCCGGCGACATCTACGACCGTTCGCAGCCGCCGGGTGAGGCCGTTGCGCTGCTGGGTCGCACCGTGTCAGGCTTCGCTGACGCCGGTATTCCGCTGATTCTCACGGCTGGGAATCACGACAGTCCGGTCCGCCTAGATTATGGCAAGCAGTTGTTTGCTGATCGGGGCATTCATATCCGTGCCGATCTCCCGAGCAGCCTCGAACCGGTTGTGCTCGAGGACGAACATGGACCAGTGGGGTTCTACGGCGTGCCATACCTACATCCAGACCTCGTGGGTGAAGAACTCGGTGCTGCGCGTTCCCACGAATCCGTGCTGTCGGCGGTTACTGATCGCATCACGGCCGATGCCGCCAGCCGCGGACTGCGGCGCACTGTGGTTTCGGCTCACGCCTTCATCACTGGAGGTGACAGGTCAGAGTCTGAACTCGACATCCGAGTTGGGGGAGCCGATAACGCTGCTGCTGGGATTTTCGAGGGTTTCAACTATGTGGCGCTGGGCCACCTGCATGGCCCACAGACAGTCAAACTGCCTGATTCTGATACGACACTGGCGTATAGCGGATCGCCGATCGCATTCTCGTTCGGGGAGCGTAATCACAACAAGAGCGTCTCACTGGTGGAAGTGGCTGGGAGCGGGGATGTCTCGCTGGAGCGCGTCACCGTGCCAGGGCAGCGACTTGTCCGTCAGGTGAAGGGCCAACTCCTAGACTTGATCGAGATGGGGCGGGGTGAAGAAGGCGCACAGCGTGATGCCTACATCAAGGTGGTCTTGACCGATCCGATGCGTCCGGACGCACCGATGGAACGGTTGCGGCAGGTCTGGCCAAACGCGATCGCACTTGATCTCGCCCCGGATGTGGACTTGCGCTCCTCGGAGCATGATCTCCAAGCATTGCAGGGAGTTAATGACCCGCTCGAGATTTCTGAGTCCTTCTACGAATACGTCACCGGTCGCGCACTCCCACCTGATCGCGAGGCTGTCCTGCAAGACGTGATTGAGGCGACGATGCACGCACAGGTGAGTGCATAGTGCGGCTCCACAGTTTGCGGTTGACGGCCATCGGGCCATTTGCCTCCGAGCAAGTGATCAGCTTTGATGATCTGACCCGGGGCGGTCTGTTCTTGTTGGAAGGCCCCACGGGCGCGGGTAAGTCGACGATTCTGGATGCGATCACGTTTGGTTTGTATGGCGGGATCGCCAGTGACGAGTCGTCCGAAAGCAGGCTTCACTCGGACTTCGCGAATCCGCAAACCCAGCCGCGCGTCGAACTGGAGTTCCAAGCCAGCGGAACCCGGTATCGCATTATTCGAACTCCCGCGTATGACCGACCCAAGAAACGTGGCGAAGGGACAACACAAGAGAAATCCTCTGTCGTGCTGATGCGCCGAGCTGGTGGAGCTTGGGATCCATTGTCAACGAACGCCAAAGAAGTCGCCCAACTGGTTATACAGGCTGTCGGCCTTAATCGAGCCCAGTTCACCCAGGTCGTCCTTTTGCCGCAAGGGGAGTTCGCCCGATTCCTGAGGTCGCAGGACGATGCTCGCCGCAACCTGCTGGCGGACATCTTCGGCACTGAAGTCTTCGAGCGCATCACCGCCTCACTGAAACAGCGAGCCACCGTACTCAGGGGGACGGTCACTGAGGCCGAAAAACTTGTCGGGAATCGGCTCCATGCGCTGGCCGAAGCTGGAGGTGTCTCGCCGGAACAGACCGAAGACTGGAACGCCAGGCTACGGCCCTGGGCGCCCGAGCAGTTGGTGTTGCTCAGTGCAGAAATCACTGAGTATGGCGCCGGTCTACGGCTGCGCCTAGGGTCCGCAGTCTCGGCAGCGGCGACGAAAGCCCAAAGGCAGGGCCAAGCGCAAGCGGCGGTGGATCGCCAGGTGGATCTGCAAACGCGGCTGGGCGAGCGACAAGATCTCGTTGTGCAGCAGCGCCAGCATCAGGCGAGCTTGGCGGAGCAAGATGTGCGTCATCGCCGGCGGACGGCCGGGACGAAGGCCGCTTCTGTGGCACCGCTGCAAGAGCAGACTGATGCGCTAGCGGCCACAGTGAAGGAGCGGCTCACCCAGGCGCGAGATCTGGCGGGGGGAACGGCGGAGCTAGCCGAAATCAAGGACCAGGCCCAACCGATTGCGCAGAAGGCTGACGCCGCCAACGTCAGGGCGTCGCGAATTGAGCACCTCGTGGTTGTCGAAACCGAGCTTCAGGGTCGACTGGCACACAACCGCAAGCAAGAAGCGGCGCTCACCGAACTACGAGAGTCACTGGCGCAACTTGCCGCGAAAGCGGCTGAAATCCCCGACCAGATCCGCGACGCCCAATCTGAGGAATCAGAACTGCGGGCTAAGACGGCCGATACCCAACTCCTAGAGTCCGATGTGCAGACCTGGCAACGACGCCAAACTGCCGCTCGGTCCGCGGTTCAGTTGGAGGCGGAGGCGGCGCAGGCTCGGGATCGACACAGGTCGACCATTGACGAGTATCAGCAGGCCGTGGCCACCCACCAGGAGCTGGTCGAAGCCCGGTTCGCGGATATGGCCGCGGAGTTGGCGCGATCACTGCAAGACCAGACGCCCTGTCTGGTTTGCGGTGCCCTCGACCACCCGGCCCCGGCTACCTCCAAGTCGGAGCCGGTTGACCAGGACGCAATCGAACGAGCGTCCGAGCAGCGCGCAGCGGCTGAGTCACGGCGGGATACCGCCAAGGAAGAGATGCTCGTTGTTGAGCGACGGCTTGATTTGGCTCTTTCTCAATCCGAGGGCCACTCGGCGGCAGTAGCGCAGCAGAAGCATGCCGAGGTGACCGCCCAGCTAGCGGAGACACGTGCGGCGGGGGTGCAGTTGAATGCGGTACTTGGCCACCTGACGGACCTGGCTGGCGAGCAGGAAAGACTGCAGATTGCCGTCAACGAGCTGACCGTTCAAATTGCCAAGGCCGAGGCAGCGCTCATTGCCGCTCAAGGCCACGTCGATGCCGATCGCAAGCGTCTTGCGGACGCTGCTGGCGATTTCTCCAGCGTGGCCGACCACGTCAACGCCCTACAAGCCGAGTCGCAGCGGCTGCGCACCCTGGCCGAGGCGCTCGGAGCGCTGGCCGAAGCGGAGTCCGGGCTTGCTCAGGCCGCACAACGTACCGAACGCGAAGCGACCAAACAAGGCTTCGCCTCCGCCGCAGCCGCGCGCTCAGCTTGGCTGTCCGAGCAGGACTTGGCCACACTGACTGGCAAAATTACGGACTATGAGAGTAAGGGGCATTCGATCCATGAACGCCTGAACGAGCCGAGACTGCAGAACTTGGCTCGCTTGGATCCGAACGAGGTGGCGGCCGATCTGCAGCGGCAGCGCGAGCTATTGGGCTCCACGACTGCTGAGGCCGAGAGTACGGCTAAGGAAAAGGGTGTGTTGGAGGTTCAGGTTGAACGCTTTGCGGCATGCCTGGCCGATTGGGAACGGGCTGTGGCGCAGCGGGAAGACATCGGAACCGAGGCGGCCCCGTTGTTGGAGCTAGATGTGTTGGCACGTGGGCAACAGGGTGAGCGCCACATGACGCTGACAACCTACGTGCTGCGCTATTGGTTCGAGCAGGTTGTGATAGCAGCAAATGTCAGACTGCGCAAGATTGCTGGTGGTAAGTATCAGCTGCTCCGGACCGAGGAGGCGGCCCGCAAGGATGCGCGCGTTGGACTCGGTTTGGAGGTCTTGGACATCCACACCGGCCAACAGCGGCCAACGGCATCCCTGTCCGGTGGTGAGACGTTCTACTGCTCCATCGCACTGGCACTGGGCCTAGCTGATGTGGTGCAGGCCGAGGCTGGGGGCGCCTCCCTGGACACGCTGTTCATTGATGAAGGCTTCGGAACCATGGATGGCGAGACGCTGAATGACGTGATGGCTGTGATTGATGAGTTGCGGGGAAACCAGCGTGTGGTCGGCATCGTCAGCCACGTGACCGAGCTTAAGGACCGCATTTCTGAGCGCTTGGAAGTGCGTCGCATCACCGAGAGCGGCCCCTCTCAAGTCAAGGTAGTCGCGTAGTTGTCGTGCGAACGGCCGCGACTCGTGGCCTCCTCGGTCGTGGCCAACCGGGCGGGTGGTTCGGATCGATCAAGTGGGCGCTGGCAAGGGCGACACAGCCCGCCGAGTGCGGAATAGTCGCCTGTGTGAATACCAAGGTTCGTTTCCCGCAGGGTGCCCTCACCGCGGAAGCTCGGGTGGTTTGGTCAGGAGTGCTGCCTGGCCGAGATCAAGCCGCCGTTGTCACGGATCAGACGCCCTTTCATCCGTTGGACCACACCTGGCCCGACCAGCCCGCCGACCGCGGCACACTGGCCGGGGTAGAAGTGCTTGACTGTCTCACGGGCGCCACCCAGGCGAACGGGGAACTACTCCTTGGCACCGACATTCCCGCCCGCCGAGGCGACCCAGAGTGGGAATGGCTGGTGGTGCATCTCCTTCCGCTGAGCGCGCCGCTGCCGGCCCCAGGCGAACTGGTGGAGTTGTGTGTTGACGCTGGTTACCGCGAATCACTCAGTGTGGGTCACACGGCCTGCCACCTTGCTGCGCTGGCCTTGAACCTGGAGTCACGGTCGTTTTGGCGCAAGCAGGCCCCGCGGTTGGATTCGCTCGGGTCAGCCGATTTGGACGGAATCGCCATTCAGCGATCAGTAATCACCCCGTTTTCTGCAACAGACGACTACAAGCTCGGCAAGTCGATCCGCAAGAAGGGTTTGAATGTGGCCGACCTACTACTGGGGTTAGCCGACCTTCAGACTCAGGTGACGGCTCGCTTGGAACAATGGACCAACACCGATGCATCGGTGACGATCCAGGTGCCCAGCCCGGATGTCATAGCACGACGGCTGTGGCAGTGCCCACTGCCCGAGGGGCTGGGGGAGTACCCATGTGGCGGTACCCACGTTAGGCAACTGGCTGAGCTAGGGCGTATTGCTGTCAGCTACCAGGAGTCCGACTTCGGCTTCACGGCCATCACGACGGCGACCGGTTCTGACTAACGGGGTTAGGTCAAGACTGCTTGATCGCGCACCCAGCGCCAATGTTCGATTCAGCGCCACTCGGCGTGGCAGTTTGGCACGCCCCGCACGATGATCCCGCTGATCTGGTGCTGCAAAGCGTCAATCCCAAGGCCAGCAGCATCATGGAGTTGGACCTCACAAAGTTTGTGGGGATGCGCATCAGCGACGCCTTTCCCACGGCGATGACCGGCGCCGCCGGTGAACGGTTGTGTGATGTGGTTTGGCGATCCGCGATACGCGGGGAAGAAGCCGAACTGGAGTTTGAGTACGCCGAAGCGCAAATCTCTCGCCGCTGGCTACGCAACAGTTGTCGACCGTTGTCCCTTGGCTACATGGTGGTCTACTACGAGGACATCTCCAACGAGGTTGCCCACCGCAAAGCGTCGGCACAAGCCTTGGGCCGGGCGGCCGCCTTAGCTGAACTTTCGGCCGGACTGGTGGTTCGGCTGCGGCATCACCGTGGTTCGCAGCGTTGGCCGCGATAAGCCAGGTGCGGATCGATGGTGCCTACCTCTTCCCGGTGGTCGTTGATGATGCCACCGCCGGGGCCATCTTGTGCGTTTTGTCCGATGCTCGCCCTGAGCTCAGTGATTAAGACCCTGGCTTCGTGCAGGAGATCGCCACGCGGGTGGCGGCGGGATGAGGTCAAGTACGACGTGGCCCTGGCAGCCGTCGTCGGCCTGCCAGCCAGCATCACCGATCCCATCGGTATGGTCGCCGGTACTCCGGTCGGCTTCACCCTGTCCATCGGTGACGACAACCCCTGCTTCCAGTTCAACATCGGCCAACCCACCGACACCACCTCGGTGATCAATTGGGGCCAGATCATCAAGGCCGAGTACATCAACCTGGTCCTCGCGCCGCTGGGCAACTGCACCTTCGGCACCGTCACCTACAACGACACGTTCCAACTCGACATGAACGGGACCCTGCTCGACACCCCCACGAAGATCACCGCAGCGTTCGAACTCACCGACGGGTTCACCATGGACGCCAACATCAATGTGGGCTCGTTCAACCTAGCCGGCATGTCGGTGCAGAACACCAAGGTGAACCTGAACGTGGCCGGGACCAATGTAGGCGCGTCAAGTGTCGGTGCCAATGCCAGCAGTTCCCAGATGACCGTCTCCTTCGCCGGGGGCGCCAACCTGTTTGGCAGCGTGGTCGTGGACGTGACCGGCAGCGTGGACGTCGACCTGCTCACGAACAATCCATCCCTGGATCTGCAGCTCGACGGCAACGTCTCAGGCAACCTGTTGGGGATCTTCGACGCCGACGCCAACCTTGCGCTGACAGCCGATATGGCCGTCACCAGCGGCAGTTTCTCGGTCAGCCAGCTGGACTTCGCCGTCACTGCAGGCTTCCAGTTGCTCGTCCTCACCGGCAACGGCAGCCTTGACTTCAACTACTCCGACGGTGCGGTGCAGAGCATCTCCGGTGACGCGAGCATCGACCTCAACCTGTGGATCGCCAACATCTCCGGGTCCGCCAGCTTCTCCTACAGCAACGGCGATCCCAACATCACCGTCTCAGCGACCGGCTCCCTCACTGTGGGCTTCTGGCTCTTCAAGACTACGGAGAATATCAGCAAGATCTTCACGATCCCGGCGAGCAACATCACCACCAGCGAGTACACGCCGCCGCCGACGCAGACGATCCCGGTGGCCGGACCAACAACCAACGGCAACATCTGGCCCTTGACCTACAATTTCTACCAGAACTTCGACTTCAAC
>JAHZKU010000151.1 GCA_022600255.1 Actinomycetes bacterium
CACCGATGTAAAAGAGCGACCAGATGATGGATTCCCGAAATCCGGGCACATGCGGCCGACGAATCGCAGTACCAAGATCGAGGGCAAAGAGACCGACGATCAGTGTGAGGGTGATGACCCAGACTGTCCCGGTGATGTCCAAAGTCATGGCACAAGCGTAACCGTTGTTGGCTTCAGCATTTCCGCCCACAATCTTGACGGGAACGAAGTTGATAGACCGAATTCGCAGGAGCGGACGTTGCTGGGCTCAGCGGTGGTGGGATTCCGCTCGCGGAACAGGCAGGGTACGTCGCGGTGGTGTCGGTTGCCCTTGGTTCCGGTGCGGTGGATTCGGTCCCTGCGATGTCTTGAGGTCCTCTGTACTTCTTCTTGCTGGGAGCTAGAGATTGGCTCCCTACCCTTTTCATCATGCGTGGTTTGGCAAGACTTGCCCTCCACGACTTGGAGTGGTCATGAACATCAAGGGCAGAACCCCAGAGGTTTATTGGAACAACTGCTTGTTCTGTGAAAAAGATGAAAACAAGTACGGCTACGGCATCGTGATCGAGTCCCAACGAATCAAATCTTCCCAGCCTCTATCCAAACCGGACTGAATCCAGTCCGGCCACGCGGGTCGGCCAGCCAGTTCACTCCCCCCACTGGCAAGGGCCCCGTACAGCGGCTCAGTTGTTCCCTCGATTCCCCCGTCGATTCCGAGCAACTGGGCCGCTTTCCCGTATCCGGAACCCCCGCACCCACCCGCGCGCAGTTCGCAGACCCGAACACTAGCCGCGAGCAACGGGCGACAGCCCAGCATCACAAGGCTCGAACTGGCGCGAAACTTCAGTCCTAACGCGTTGGTAGCAGGGTTCGCTTGGTACAGAATCAGGCTTCGGGTTGGTGGAATCGGTAACCCACGCCACGCACGGTCTCAATGTATGACTGGTTCGGCGATACTGCGCTGAGCTTCCTACGCAGGTTTCCAACGTGAACATTTAGGATGTGGTCATCGCCGAACCAGTCCCCCCAGACTTGATCGATCAACTGCTGACGAGTAAAGGTGCGCCTTGGGCTTGCGCTGAGAACCTCCAACAAGTCGAACTCGGTCTTGGTCAGCCCGATGGCGTCACCAGTAATACTGAGCTCTCGTGCCGAAACGTCCATTATGAATTCCCCGAAGGTGCGCACCTCGTTGCTGGGTGCTTCTGCACGAGGCCGGCGACTCACCGCACGGATACGGGCCCCGAGTTCGCGCGGAGAGAATGGCTTGGTCACATAGTCGTCAGCGCCAACGCCTAGCCCCAGGAGTTTGTCCACCTCGTCGTCGCGCGAGGTGACCATGATGATGTAGGCGTCCGAGAAGCTTCGGATCTCACGGCAAGCTTCAATCCCGTCGCCGTCCGGTAACGACAAGTCCAAGATCACCAAATTGGGCTCCGCGTCGCGAGCGATCGCAGTACCTGACTCGACGGAGTCGGCCACAAGTGGATCGTAGCCTTCCCGTTGCAGCACCTTTTCCAATAGCTTGGACACGTCCGGCGAGTCCTCGATGATCAGCGCCCTCTTAGCCATAACTTCAAGCTAGTGCAAAACGAATGGTGTCGTCGCACTGAACGTCTTCTACTGCCAGTTCTCGGACGTCGTGACCCTCGCGAGTGGCTCCCGAATCGAGCGCACCGAAATGGCATCAGAGCCTGTCTTTCGCGGCGCATGGTTGCCGCTAAACCCACTAGGCTGAGGAAAGGTCGCCCACAGTTTGCAGGGTGAGCCCACCCAAGCAGCACCGAGGAGCGTGCCGTGAGTCCAGATACCGAAGCTGGTTCGCAAGACCTGCCCCTTGTGAACGAGTCCCGGTTGGTCGAGTTGGCAAACGAACTAGAAGACTCCGATCTGGTTGCAGAGTCGCTGGGCTTGTTCCTTGCAGAGTTCCGCCACCGGCTGGCAGACATCCAGAGCGCATTGCGCGACGAATCACAACCCGCATCCACCGGGGCAGCCATCCACGCGCTCGGCTCACCGGCTGCAATGCTGGGCTTGGATCAGCTGGCAGCCACCTGTCGCCATTGCGAGCACCTGGCCCTGTCGAACTCGGCGGACATCACCGTTGCGGTAGCCAGGCTGATCCAGCAGGCCGAGCAAACCAAGGCAGCGGTGTCGGACTACCTGATCAGCCACCCCAATGGGCCCACATAGGGACTCGCTGCCGAAGGACCCCGCACGGGCTAAAAGCGGTCATTCCGGTGGATCAGGCAGTTTTGCCTCGTAGGATCGCCTTAGCGGTATAGGAAAGCGGGTTGGAATGAAGGGCATCGTATTCAACGACTTTCTGGAAATGGTCGAAGAAGACTTCGATGTGGTTCAGCTAGATCTGATTATGCAGACCGCTGATCTACCCGGCGACGGCGTCTACACGTCCGTCGGAAACTATGACTACAGCGAACTGCTCGGCCTGATCGTTGCAGCCAGCGAGGTCACTGGCGTTGCCATTCCCGCACTGCTCTACGCTTTTGGTCACCACCTCTTTCAGACCCTCGGGAAACGATTCCCCGAACTGCTGGCTCCAATGACCGGTGCGTTCGACCTTTTCCTAGGAATCGAGGACATCATCCACGCGGAGGTCCGCAAACTTTACCCAGATGCCGAGCTACCTCGGTTTGAGTGTGCGCTCGTCACACCGAACCAGATGACGATGCTCTACGAATCGCCGCGCCGCTTAGCAGTCCTAGCTCACGGGCTGATCGATGCTGGGGCCGAGCACTTCGATGAAGATATCTCGGTCACCGCCGAAAACCTCTCTGACAGCCCAGATGAGAAGGTGCTGTTCACCTTGGAGCGAGCGGCTGTATGAGTGTGGAAGGCAGTGCCCACGGATCGGGCGTCGCTGACGCTGATAGGTCGTCATCTGTAGACGCCGAAGCAACCGCGTTGCGCCGTCTCTACCAACGAGAACGGGCCGCACGCAAAGAGGCGGAAGATATTCTGGAGCGCAAGAGTCGAGAACTGTACGAGCTTAATGAGACTCTCGAACGCCGAGTGCTTGAGCGAACCTCTCAGCTCGACGCGACGAACAGCTCGCTCCAAGCCGAGGCCAAAACACGACAAGCGGCGCAAGCCCAACTTTGGGACAGCGAGGAGCGATTTCGGTCGGTCGTAAACAACATGTTCGAGGGGATCCTAA
>JAHZKU010000152.1 GCA_022600255.1 Actinomycetes bacterium
AACTCACCCAGCCCCAGTTGTCCATGATGTCCTTGGCCGCCAGCGCCATCTCCACGGCATCGGAGAAATCCGTTCCCGGTTGGGGGTCGAAGTCCAGACGTAGCTCGTCCGGCATTTCCGGGTTCGCGCGTCGCACCGGCCACGGATGAAATGTGATGGTGCCCTGTGTTGCGGCCCAAACGATGACCGCTGGCTCGGTGGGACAAATCTCGTCGGCCGTGCGACCGCTCGGGAAAGCGATCCGGCAGGTCTGTACAAAACTCGGGGCGCCCTTGGGAACGCGTTTCTGATAGAAGGCTTGGCCGCGGGTGCCATCGCGCTGAGCGAGCTGCACTCCCGGGACAATGCCTGTGGGCCAGCGCTCGAGCGTGGTGGGTCTGTCGGCGATGGTACGCAGCATGGTTTCGGCGACTGCGGAATAGTAGCCCACGAATGCCCGTTTGTTGATGCCCACTTCGGGGAAATAGGGCCGGTCCGGATTTGTGAGCGGCAGTTCACGCGCCCCGACTTCCACTACCTCCGGTGCTCCGAATTCACTCCTAGCCACATCTCGAACCTAGTCTGGCCTGCGGGTTCATGCAGCCCGATCTTCGCGCACCGCATAAAAATCCCAATCAGATGTCAAGCGCAAGTACCGTTGAGCCATGTTCAAGTCTAGGAACGCAATCGGCAAAGACGGTCGCGAGTACCCGGTATCCCGTACCGATGAGGAATGGCGCGCAGTGTTGTCCCCCCACGAGTACGCGGTGCTGCGCGAGGCAGGCACCGAAGCGCCTTTCACCGGTGAATACCACGACGACGACGACGAGGCCACTTATCGCTGTCGAGCCTGTGATGCCGAGCTCTTTAGATCTACCGAGAAGTTCGATAGCCAATGCGGGTGGCCCAGTTTCTATTCGGCCTTGGCTGGCGACGCAGTTGAGGAAGTCACTGATCGATCGCTGGGGATGACCCGCACAGAGGTCCGGTGCGCAAACTGCGGTTCTCACCTTGGACATGTCTTCTCCGGTGAGGGACACCAAACCCCGACGGATCTGCGGTATTGCATCAACTCGATTTCCATCCGAAAGGCCCCAACCGGAGACGCCGCAGCGCAATGATTGCTGGCGTTTAGGTTGGCATAGTCGGCTCCAACCCGTTAGGGCTCGATCCAACTGCCACTACCCGGCACTAATCGCAACAACGCCAACGAGTGCGAGGGCCACGCCGGCGTACTGCGCGACCGTCAATCTTTCCTTCAAGATCAGCCAGGCCAGCACAACCGTCACGACCGGATATAACGAACCTAGTACCGCGACGAGGGCCAGCAGGCCCAATGTGGATGCTAGGCCAAACAGCAGGTTCGCCCCGACATCAAACACGCCCACCGCGATCAGCGCGGGCATATCACCGCGTTGCAGGCCACCGAGCGAACGCAGCGAGAGAGCAAAGATCACCACGATCACGGTTGACGTGGTGCGTTGGGCCGTCATCGTCATCACGGCGCTGGCTTCGGAACCGACCGCGACCAACGCTAGAAACAGTCCGAACATCACGGCGGCCAAGATGGCCAGTAGCAGCGGTCGAAGCCCAACACCCCCACTCACCTCTGGCGTTGCGGCCAGCAGCACACCAATGATCGCAATCAGAATCCCCAGGTACTGCCAAGGGCTGGGCTGATCTCCTTGCAGCAGGCCAAGTCCCAGGGGGACGACCACGCCGAGCGCAGTGATCGGTGAGACGACCGACATGGAACCAGTTGCCAACGCTTGATAAAACGAGATCAGGCCCAGAAGCCCGGCAAAGCTGGCCAGCACGGCCCAGGGCAGATACTGCCAAACCGGTGTGCCCCATGACACGGTGACGGTGGCGATCACCAGCATCACGGCCAGCCCGATCACCTGAGCGGCCCCGGCTACCGCCAACGCCGCTCGCTTCTTGGTCAGATTCCCCGCAATGAAATCAGCCGAACCCCACGCAAGGCTGCTGAGCAGGGCCAGCAGCGCCGCCACTAATCCGCCCTCAAGCCCATGAAGACACCTTTAAGCCAGATCGGCGATCAACTCAGCGGGGGCCCGCAGTTTTCCGGTGTAGAAGGGAATCTCTTCACGAACGTGACGCCTGGCCCCGCTGGCCCGCAAGTGCCGCATCAGATCAACAATCCGGTGCAACTCATCGGCCTCGAAAGCTAGAATCCACTCGTAGTCTCCGAGTGCGAATCCGCTCACCGTATTTGCTCGCACATCGGCGTAACCTCGCGCCATTTGGCCGTGTTCGGCGAGGAGAGCGCGCCGTTCCGCGTCCGGAAGTAAATACCACTCGAACGAGCGAACAAATGGGTACACGCACAGGTACTGGCCGGGATCTTCCCCGGCCAAGAATGCGGGCACATGAGAGCGGTTGAACTCTGCGGGACGGTGCAGGCCCAGTTGCGACCAGACTGGCCTCATCGCGCGCCCGACTTCGCTGCGGCGGAACCGGTGATAGGCCTGTTGCAGGTCGTCGCTGTCCTCTGCGAAGAACCAAATCATGACGTCGGCATCCGCCCGCAGGCCGGAGACGTCATACCAACCTCGCAGATTCACCCCGTCAAATGCCGCTACCGCCTCCTTGGCGTTGACCTCGGAGTCCGGCAATGGGTTGGGGGCGCTGAATACCGAGATCATGGAGTACGCCATGGCCTCGTTGATGGCTTTGAGTACTTTGGGGCGCATACGACTATTGTGCCCCAAGTCTGGCGGGCCGGGTCGCCTAGCCTGTTTCGGCGCCAGGCAGGATCACGGTGACCCAGATGATAAAAGTGACAACCGAGATCACGATCGCGGCTAGGCCCAAGTACAACCCAGCCTTGACAGCACCCGCACCCGGAGCGCCGGTTTCGGCGATTCGGTTCTTGCCGACCACAGACAGAACAATCGCGACCAGGCCGATGACAACGCCGAAGATGGGGCCGCACAAGGCCGCCGGGACAGAAATGATTCCCACCACCAACGAGGCGGTGGCAACCGAGTCGTTCTTCCCCGGCGCCGCAGGGACGGCCTCGGAGATTTCAGGTGCGGGTTCGATCGGCCCGTCGGGATAAATCGGTGGGGGCGCAGGCAGCTGCGGAGCAGGCTCTGCTGCCTCGCTGGGCGCCTCCTCGGACGCGGCCTCTTCGGACGCGGCTTCATCGGCTAGTGCAGGTGTGGGGGGCGGATGGGGTAGGTCGGGAGGCGTCGGTTCCGGAGGGAGCGGGGGTGGTACCGGCGACGCCGATTCGTGGTGATTTTCAGGGTCGAATGGCTTGTCTACCACGGCTGGTCCTCCAGTGATTGCTCACGTTTGTTCACAAAATAGCTGCCTGCTGTCGCGAGATAGCCACCGACCCACTCACATCGTCAAGTGAGGGTGGAACCCAACACCGAAAAGTTGGGCAGGTTTCGGATTACGGCGAAAGCCAGCAGGAGGGCCACAAAACCTAGCACCAACAGGTTTGTGCGCCTTGGCGTCAGCCAAGCCTGGGTCGGGGTTACGGGATTCACCAGAGATCGCCACAACCACGCGAGTACGGCCAGCAACACGATGGGAGCCCCAACAACAACGAGCAAGTTGTGGTCGATGGCCTGGGCAACATCGCCGCGCGTCAGCTCATGAATCGCACGCGAGCCACCGCAGAGTGGACAATCTAGCCCCGTCAGACTCAGCAGGGGGCAAGCCGGAATCCAACTACCTTCATGGGGGTTGGTCAGGCCGAAGTAGGTTACCGCCGCTACCCCCACGCCTAATGTGGCCAGCGGCCCCGTAGCACGGCGGCGGCGCGAGAGGGGCTCGTGCCGCTGGGTCAACGTGGACATGTTGCCACCCTAGTCCAGAATCAGCCGCACCTGTAGACCCACGCTAAGTGGCCACCGAGTCCGGGTCAATCTAGTACCAGGGCATGTGCCGCGAGCCGGTCGGATACGGCGCGAGCCGCGAAGTTCGCCGAACCGATGACGGCGGCCACGCCCACACCGTCAAATGCCGCCCCACACACCTCGAGGCCCGGGACGCCCGAAACGGCGGCGCGGATGCGCTCGACACGCCGGACATGACCGGTGCTGTATTGCGGGATCGCATCGTTCCAGCGTGTCACGCGATACTGCAGCGGGAGTTCGCTAATTCCAATCGCCGCCTGCAGGTCGTCGTGCACCCTAGCGGCGATCTCCTTGTCGTCCAGCGACAGCACTTCTTCCTCGCCCAGTCTGCCGACCGAGGCGCGCAACATCACCATCGAATCCGATTCGCCACGACGGGTCTTGGCACGCCGACTCACCCAATCCCATTTGCGTGAGGCGTAGTTGGCGGCCTTGATGGTGCGCTGTTCTGACGGCGGAACCAAGAACCCCGAACCTCGCATCGGCCCCACAGCCTTGGCCGGGTAGGCCATGGCCACAGTGGCCATGCTGGACATGTCGATCAGACCCAAATCGTTGGCTGCAGGTGGGCAGATGTGAGCGAGCAGGTCAGAGGCCTGTTGCGGCGGCACCGCCAAGATGATCTCCTCAGCCTCCAACACCTCTTGGTTGTCTGGCGTGCCCACAATCACGCGCCAGTGGTCCGCCAGTCGATGGATTGAGCGCACAGGTGCGTTGCGGCGCACGTCTGCACCGAGGGAAACCAGATCGTCGGCGATTGCGGCCGGGAGCCGCCCCACACCACCCCGGATTCCGGCGAACACCGGACCACGTCGGGCGCCAGCTTGCCGACCGCCGCCGCGTGAGGTGAACTCGGCAGCCTTGAGCAGTGATCGTTGATTGCGCAGTTCTCGGAACAAGGCCGGAACCGTTGCCTCCAGGGACAATGCGTCCGCCCGACCTGCATAGACACCACCTAGGACCGGCTCTACGAGCGTGTCCACGACTTCGCGACCCAACCGCTCCTCAACGAAGGCCCCTACGGAGACGTCGTTGTCGAAGCGCGTGGCGGTCTTGTGATACTCCAACGGCATCTTGAGGATCGTATTGAGCGGAAGCACCTTGGACGCGGTCAAGGCCCGTAGATCTGTGGGGATCCCCATCACGGTCGGGGGCATCTTCAGGAGTTCGTTGCCGATCCACAGCGACGCACCGAAGACCTCGGGGTGCACCAGATCTCGGTCTAGGCCCACCGCACGCGCGAGTGCGACTGCCTCCGGCCGGGTGGCCTGCACCGCTTCGGCACCCTCATCCACGGGTACGTCGGCGATTTCGCTCACCCGGAGTTTGCCGCCGAGGGCATCGCTAGCCTCCAGCACCGTGACATCTATGGGGTGTTTGGCGTTTGCCAGTACGTTGTGGGCCGCACTGAGTCCAGCGATCCCGCCCCCAATCACACAGACGCGCGGCCGAGAACGGCGGGGCCCAGGAATCACCTGGATGCCTGGGTCTGCAGGGGTACGCATCATGGAGACCTCCTCCTTAGAGACTCGGACGGGTCGAGAACCTGACGAAGCATTCACAAATCCCACTCTCCCACAGATCACCTGCTTGTCACCGGACCGTCACTTTGCGTCCCTTGACAGCCTACCGATCCGACTGTTCGTGCAGGAAGGCGACCAAGTTGGTGAGTACTGCTGGATCGGTGGGAGGGAGGACACCATGACCAAGGTTGAAGATATGACCGCGGGCGTTTGCGCCAGCGGCCACAATTTCCGCCGCCCGGCTGTGAACAACATCCTCACCGGCAAAGAGTGCGGCTGGATCGAGGTTTCCCTGCACGCTGTGCTCAGGCCCGATCCGCGTGATGCCGTCGGCCAACCGGACGCGCTGATCAACGCCCACCACTTCGCATTCGGGAACCGCCATGCTGGTGAGTAACTCCCCCGTGCCGACTCCAAAGTGGATGCGCGGTACCCCGAGATCTGCAACCGAATCCAACAATGCCCGTGAGTGCGGCAGCACGTAGGTTTCATAGTCCGGTTTTGCCAGGGCGCCAGCCCACGAATCGAATACCTGAATGGCACTGGCACCAGCTAGGATTTGCGCCCGGAGAAACTCACCGCACAGTCTGCTCAGAGCCGCTAGCAAGTCATGCCAAACGGCCGGCTCGGACCACATAAACGCCTTGGTCTTGGCGTGGTCTTTGCTGGGGCCACCTTCGATCAAGTAAGAAGCCAGCGTGAACGGGGCGCCGCAAAAACCGATCAGTGGCTTATCAGCCAGTTCTCGCGTCAGCATCTGGATAGCCGCTTCGATCTGGCTGATGTCGCCTAACGCGCCGATGCGCGTCACCCCGTCGGACGTTGTCACCGGGTCGGCGACCACCGGACCAACTCCTGGTTGGATTTCCACGTCGATACCGGCGGCCCGCAACGGCACTACGATGTCGCTGAACAAGATCGCCGCATCTACCCCGTGTCGACGTACCGGTTGCATCGTGATTTCTACGATCAAGTCCGTGGTGTTACAGGCCGTCATCATGTCGACGCCCTCGCGTAACGCCCGGTACTCAGGCAAGGACCGGCCCGCTTGCCGCATGAACCAAACTGGGGTGCGTTCGACGGGCTCACCGCGGGCAGCTCGGATAATCGGGCTACCGGCTGTGCGCGTTTGCAGCGGGTGTTCGGGAGGCAGCGCGGGGATTTCAGACACGCTAAAGGTTATCCTGCGGTGGTCCTCGCCAACACGCCCATGCCCCGTTAGCCTGCGCCTTGTGCAGCAGCAATCTCCACCGGCTGAGTTTTCCGACGCCCTCGGTCGCCTGCGGGCGATCCGGAGTCGGCAAGAGATTGAGATCGCCGAGGCCCCCGCCCCGCAGCGACTGGCCCCATTCGCGGCCGCAATCACAGCCGACGTTGTTGTGGATGAAATCGAGACGGCAAACGGCCGGATGGTCCTGCTCTTTGATCCCCAAGGCCAGGATGCTTGGGAGGGCAACTGGCGAGTGGTCATCTTCGCCAAGGCCACGCTGGAGCCGGAGATGTCCGGTGATCACATGTTGTCCGATGTGGGTTGGGCGTGGCTTGAGGAGGCCCTGATTCATCGCGGTGTGGCCCTCACCGCTTTCGGGGGAACAGTCACCCGGACTCATTCAGTGGCCTACGGGGCGATGTCCCATCGCCCACCACACGGAGACTTGGAACTGCGGGCGTCTTGGACACCCCTGGACAATCACGCCGAACTGCATGCCTACGCCTGGCTGGATGCCCTAGCGGACATGGCCGGGTTGACGCCGGTCCCTGAAGGCGTCACCCAGTTGCGCTGACACCGCGACCTGGTGGTCGGGGTCCGTTCACCCGTTTGGCCTAGTCGTCCTAGCCCTGACAAACGCGGTGCCGGACCGCGAGCAGCCCACCGGCCCGCGGACTTGGGTGTGCCTCCGGGCGTTCTTTGGAGTCAAGAATGTGGGACCGAATTCAAGCCCAACAGGAAACAGCCCGATTCTAGGGTCACAGTTGTTCTAGGAGGCACCGTGACCACAGTGACACAGCAAACTGCGTTACCTAGACAGCGCCGTGCTCGCTCACGCCTGAGCGCCTTGGTCATGTCCTCAGATGCCGCGACGCGGCAGTCTTGGAGTGAACCGCTCCGCGGTGTAGGCATCGGCAACATCGTGGAGGCGGCCGGTCCTCACGAAGCCCTGACGCGCGGTCGGTCCACCACAGAACACGGTGTCTGTGTGATCCAAGCCGCACCGCAGGATGGGCAGTTGCTACAAACTGTCCGGGAACTGAAGCGGCAGGGCTGGGATCGCATGGTGCTGGTTAGTCCTCGTTGTGACGTCAAAACAGTCCGGGTTGCCTTGGCCACGCGGATCCGCAATCTTGTCGTCGCTGGGAGCGTGGCCGAGGAAAAGCCCAACGCCGTCGGCGGCAAGAGCCCAAAGGGGAACCTAGCGCTGTCAGATCGGGAGATTCAGGTTGTTCAACTCGTCGCCAACGGGCACACGAATCGATCGGTCGGCGAACAGTTGAGCCTTTCTGCGCTCACCGTCAAGAGCCATCTGTCCCGCATCGGCCGCAAGCTCGGGACCGGGGACCGCGCCCAGATCGTAGCGACCTGCATGCGGGCCGGACTCATCGGCTAGCGCCGATCTCTCACGGCTAGCTGCGACAGTCGCTAGGCATTAGTTGTCTCGGTCGGGCGCAGCGCAACGGCTAGTTCCTGCGCCACCTCAGCGATCTGCCAAGGCCTAGCCCCGGCTGCGGAGAGGTCTTCGGCCAAGGCCGCCGCGTCCGCGCCCGTGTGGTCAGTCCAAGTGATGGCACGCACCGCATCCGGTGGGATCAACACCTCCGGAGCAATCGCCAAGGTATCTGCAAGCCGCAGGATCACACCGCGCGCCACCTCATAACGGGCGGCCGCTTCAGGATTCGAGCGCCGCCAAGTGCGGTGATGGGGAATGCCGACACGCAGTGGCTTGCCGGGTAGCTCTTCCCCCGATTCGGATTGAGCAGATGCGATGGCCTCCCACCACCGCCGTAGTCGCCGCCCCTGCCTGGCGTAGGCCGGGAGTTCAGATAACGCCCGCAGATTCTTGGGCCCAGCCTCGGCCGCGGCAACGATTGCCGCGTCCGGAAGAACTCTGCCCGGCGCCCGGTCCAACTTGCTGGCCACATCCTCTCGAGCGGACCACAAAGCGCGGACCACGGCGAGTTGCTGTGGCGTCTTGGCTGCGCTGATTCCGCTAACGCGGCGCCACGGCTCGGGGTGGACTTTCGGTTGGAAGTCCAGCAGCGCCGTGAACTCCTGCTGCGCCCAATCCCAGCGCCCCGTGTCCTGCAGTCGACCGATCAGTTCTTCCCGGAGCTCGTGCAGCAACTCCACATCGAGCGCTGCGTAGCTGAGCCAAGAGGTGGGCAATGGACGCCGGGACCAGTCAGCTGCGCTATGGGACTTGGCCAGCGTGATTCCAAGGAGTTCCTCGGTCAAGGAGGCTAATCCCACGCGCGGCAACCCGAGAAGTCGGCCAGCTAACTCGGTGTCGAACAGACGGCTGGGTCGCAGACCCAGCTCAGCCAGACAGGCTAAGTCCTGGGTAGCGGCATGGAGGATCCATTCTGAACCCGCAATCGCTTCGGCAAGTGCGGAGAAGTCGGCAATCGCCTCGGGGTCCACCAACAGGATGGGGCCATCTTCTCTGCGCAACTGGATGAGAAACGCACGTTGTCCGTAGCGAATTCCGGAGGCCCGCTCCGCATCAAGTGCCACCGGACCCAGCTCAGTTCTTAGCACGCTGGCGGCCGCATCCAGCTCCGCCTGCGTATCAATCACTCCGGGAATGCCATCAGCTGGCTCGGTCAGCAGGACGAACGTATCCTGGTCGGCTACCGGGCCGGAATCGTGCTCAGCGTCCTGATCTGAGGAGACAGGCGAGGGGACGTCGTCATCCCAATCGCCTGAGGTACTCATCGTTGCCGTCACCAAATTCTTCTCGATTGGCCGAACCCGGTGCGTGATCGGAGGGTTACCCGCCAGTAGCATTGTAATAGACGAATCGGGGCGACCCTGCCCAATGAGTAGAACGTCAGTCTGCGTTCTGATCCGAATCCGCCTTGCGTGCCAGCACGGTTCGGCTTCGAATCCGGCGCCGGATTTAGCGCAGTAAGAAGGAGCGAACGTGACCCAAAGCGTAAGAAACGTCGTCTTTGTGGACGGTGTAAGAACCCCATTCGGCAAGGCCGGCAAGAAGGGAATCTTCGCAGAGACCCGCGCCGACGACCTCGTGGTCAACGTCTTTCGGGAGGTCCTGCGCCGCAACGAGGCCTTACCCGCAGAACGCATCGACGACGTCGCCGTCGCAGCCACGACCCAGACCGGTGACCAGGGCCTGACCATTGGCCGGTCGGCCGCGATGTTGTCCGGGCTGCCCAAATCGGTCCCCGGTTACTCCGTTGACCGGATGTGCGCTGGCGCGATGACGGCCGTCACCTCGCTGGCCGCCCCGATCATGGCCGGAATGTACGACGTAGCGCTTGCCGGCGGCGTGGAGCACATGGGTCGGCATCCCATGGGCGAGGGTGTGGATCCCAATCCACGTTTCCTAGCCGAGAAGTTGGTGGACCCTGAGGCCCTGCTCATGGGCAAGACGGCTGAGAACCTGCACGATCGGTTCCCACAACTCACCAAGGACCGTGCGGACGCGTTCGCGGTGGCTAGCCAAGAGAAGACAGCGGCCGCTTACGATGCGGGCAAAATCCAGCCGATGCTGGTTCCGGTCGCCACGCGCCACGCTGAGAAGGGGTACGGCCTCGCCACCGTTGATGAGCCACCCCGACGCGGCACGACCTTGGAGTCCCTCTCCGGTCTGAAGACCCCGTTCCGACCCCATGGCCGAGTGACGGCGGGCAACGCCGCTGGTCTAAACGACGGCGCGACCGCCGCCATTCTGGCCGCCGAGGAAGTGGCCGACGAACTAGGACTGAACAAGGCCATGCGGATGGTTTCCTTCGCCTTCGCCGGCGTGGAACCAGAGGTGATGGGGGTCGGCCCGGTACCCGCAACCGAGAAGGCGCTGGCGCGCGCGGATCTTTCGATCGAGGATATTGGCTTGTTCGAGGTCAACGAAGCGTTCGCGGTGCAGGTGCTCGCATTCCTGGATCACTTCGGAATCGCCGACGACGACGCCCGCGTCAATCCCTACGGTGGCGCGATTGCAGTCGGGCACCCGTTGGCATCCAGCGGTATTCGGCTCATGACCTACTTGTCCAAACACTTCGAAGAGAACCCCGACGTGCAGTACGGCCTAACCACAATGTGCATCGGGCTGGGCATGGGCGGCACCGTCATCTGGGAAAACCCCAACTACGCGAAGGGCAACTGAAATGTCAGACACCGTGGACCAGGCCAACGAGGCGATCGACGATTCCCTACAGTTTGCCGACGAGATCGTCACACACGCCAAACTGCAGTTCATCGAACTGCCGCAAGCCGCCGGAAAAGCCGCGCTGATCACGCTGGACAACGGGTTCGACCACACCAAACCCAACACGTTCGGTCCGGGCGGGATGGCAGCGCTGACCGAGGCACTAGATGCCGCCGAGGCAGAACCGGGCTTGGTCGCACTCGCGATCACCGGCAAACCTTTCATCTTCGCGGTCGGGGCCGATCTGTCTGGAGTGCCCTCGATCCAGACCCACGATCAAGCCAAAGCCATCGGGGCGATGGGGCACGCGGCGATGAGCCGCTTGTCGGACTTCAAAGTCCCCACCTTCGCGCTGGTCAACGGCGCGGCCATGGGCGGCGGTCTAGAACTAGCGCTGCACTGCAACTACCGGACCATCTCATCGGGCGCGGCCGCCATCGCCCTGCCCGAATGTTTCCTGGGCCTAGTCCCAGGATGGGGCGGTGCCTACCTGCTCCCCAACCTGATTGGTCCTGAGAAGGCCCTTCAGGTGATTGTCGACAACCCCCTGCAGCAGAACAAGATGCTCAAGCCCAAGCAGGTGCTTGACCTCGGAATCGCAGATGCGATGTTCGCTCCGGCAGACTTCATCGAGCAGTCGCTGAAGTGGACCGCGGAAGTGCTGCAGGGTGAAGTTGACGTTATCCGCCCCGAGATCGACCGCGGCGAGGCCTGGACAGCCACGGTTGCCGCGGCTCGAGAGGCACTGGAGGCACGTCTACATGGGGCCGCGCCGGCGCCGGCGCGAGCCATCGCACTAGTGGACCTGGCTCGCACGGCCACCCCGGCCGAGGGTTTCGCCGCCGAAGACGAGGCATTAGCGGACCTCATCATGAGCCAGGAACTGCGCGCCGGACTCTACTCGTTCGATCTGGTACAAAAACGCGCCAAGCGGCCGGTCGGCGTGCCCGACAAGTCCTTGGCTCAACCGGTAAACAAGGTGGGTATTGTCGGAGCTGGCCTCATGGCAAGCCAACTCGCGCTGCTGTTCGTGCAACGCCTCGAGGTTCCGGTTGTCATGACCGATCTGGACCAAGAGCGTGTCGATAAAGGTGTGGGCTACGCGCACGGCGAGATCGATAAAAAAGTGAGCAAAGGCCGTCTCAACCCGGACAAGGCCAATCGGTTCAAAGCATTGCTGCAAGGCTCTGTGACGAAAGAGGCTTTCTCAGACGCGGATTTTGTCATCGAAGCGGTGTTCGAGGACTTGGGCGTCAAGAAGCAGGTCTTTGCCGAAGTGGAAGCTGTCGTTAGCGACACTTGCGTGTTGGCTACCAACACCTCCTCCCTCTCGGTTACAGAGATGGCGGCCGATCTACAGCATCCCGAACGGGTCGTGGGTTTCCACTTCTTCAACCCGGTCGCCATGATGCCTCTGCTAGAGATTGCTCGTGCCGAGCAGACCAACGACACCACCTTGGCCACCGCGTTCGCGGTGGGCAAGAAGCTGAAGAAGTCGTGCGTCCTGGTTAAGGATGCTCCGGCATTTGTTGTGAATCGGCTACTCACCCGGTTCTTGGGCGAAGTCACAAAGAGCGTGGATGAGGGGACAGACTTTGCCACGGCCGACCAGGCCTTGGACACACTGGGCCTACCGATGTCACCGTTCGTGCTCCTGCAACTCGTTGGTCCCGGCGTCGCGTACCACGTCTCTGAAACGATGAATGCTGCGTTCCCCGACCGGTTCTACGTTTCGGAGAATCTCAAGCGTCTTGTTGATGCTGGCAAGACGGCCGTTTGGTCCTATGATGCTGCTGGCAACCAAACGGTGGACCCAGAGGTGCTGGCGCTCTTCGAACAGGGCGACAGCCCGCTGACCGCTGATCAAGTGCGCCAGCGGGCCCTAGACGCGATGGCGCAAGAGGTGCAGATGATGCTCGACGAAGGCGTCGTTGCTGAGGCCCAGGACATCGATCTATGTATGCTCCTCGGCGCTGGCTGGCCATTCCATCTAGGCGGGATCACGCCCTACCTGGATCGAGAAGGGGTCTCTGAAGCTGTCTCCGGGAAACGTTTCCTGGCTCCCGGCTTAGCGACACTCCCGGCATAAGTAGACTCGCCGGCCAAGCGGGCTGGCCAGGATTATTGGGCTGAGTGCAGCTCGGATTCCTGGTCGGTCCGCATATGGGCCAAGTCGTCGATGTCAGCCCACTGCAGCGCGACAAAGATGGCTCCATTCGGTGCGAGCGCTGACTCCCCCGCCACCTGAACCGCTTTCGCGATATCTAGGCAAAGGTCTATAACCAGAATCGCGTCTCCGCCTTCCGGTCCGATGGCAAAACTGGGTGGCGCCCATGTTCCACCAGTGTTGGCTGCAGCTAGCAGAATGCGATTCACACAAGGGACCGCGGTGGGCTGGGCATTCACGAGCGCCGGGATCTTTCCGTCCTGGACAATCTGATACATCGACTCCCCCGTTTCCGGCACCGGGGCAATACCGGACATGAAGGACTTGCCACCGTAGCTGGCAAAACTGGTGTCGGGGAATGTGATCTTGTCGCCGTCCGTGGCTGCGCCGATTTCGGCACTGCGCCAAGCGGACCCGAATTTCAGCGGGGCGTTGGGCTCGTCGGCCACTGCGTATGGGTCCTGATCCGTTTCCGCCTGGGTCAATGTTGTCGTGATGACTCGGGTCAAAGCCTGGTGCACGTCTAGAAACGCAGACAGATCCGTACTCGGGTCGGGAATCTGAAACTGCCCTGACGCGTTCTGGGTGGCCGGAACCAATCGCATAATCCCCTCCAAGGAACACAGGTCGGTACTTGCGGCACGCCAGTTTGGTGCCTTGCTAACCGGCAAGTCCGAGCAGGAGGCCAAGGTCAGGCCTAGGGCTGTCGCCAATCCGACCGCAGCGAGCAGACGACGCAAGGAAACAAACATGGCCGCAACGTATCAGTCGCGCCGAGGGTAGGGGTGTGCGATGACGGGATTCGCACCCACCGACTGTGGGTTGATCCCGGTCTCTTGGCTGCAAGGTCTATTGCTCTCGCGCGGAGATTTCGGACTGGATCGTGGGAAGGGTCTCAGCGGCACCCGTGCGCGGCATCGGGATCCGTTCGACTCCCCCACTTGATTCTGGCAACAACTCAGGGCGGCCGAACCAGTAGCCCTGCGCTCGCTCACATCCCAGCCCCGCTAGGTAGGTGGCTTGGTCGCGACTCTCGACCCCTTCAGCAACCGTCTGCATCCCTAGATCGTGCGCCAGGGTAATGACAGCCCGCACGATCGCTGCGGCATCAGGGTCACTCTGCATACTGGCGACAAAACTGCGGTCGATCTTCAAGATGTCGGCGGAAAGATTGCGGAGTTGGATCATGTTGGAGTATCCGGTTCCGAAATCGTCGATCGCAACTTTGACCCCGAGGTCCCGCAACGTCTTGACGTTTTCCAGCACGATTGGATTGGTGGAAAGGAGAGCTGACTCAATCACTTCGATCGTCAACGTCTGTGGATCAACGCCGGACTGGGCCAAGGCCTCCAGCACGCCATGAGCATAACCAGGCTGCAGCAACGCTTGTGGTTCGGTGTTGACCGAGATGCCCACCTGCGCGATTGGCAGCCGATCCTCGGCGATAGCCTGCAACGATTTGCGCAGGACCGCCGCGTCTAGGGCCCCTAGCACGTCCATCTCACGCGCCGTCTCCAAGAAGTCACCCGGATTCAGGACGCGATCGCCGTTCCGCAATCGGACCAGGGCCTCAAAGCCAATGGTCTTGCCATCAGCAAGACCGACGATCGGTTGCACGGCTACAGCCAGCGCGTCCTCCACCAAGGCCTGGCCCAGTAGGCGGCGCACGTTTAAGACTTCGGCAGCCTGATTCCCGATCGTCTCGGAGTAGAACTCCACCGTCGACCGGCCCCGCTGTTTTGCCCGGTACAGGGCTAGGTCGGCGCGCCGCATCAGTTCGGCGGACCCAATGGTGTCGTCAGCGCTGGTGGCAACCCCGACACTCACACCAGTGGCAACCGCAACCCCCTGATCAACCGACTGGGCTGAGGCGGTGATGAGGCTACCGGCGACCACCCCGATCTGGTCCCTGGACAGGCCGGGTGGCGCGATCAACGCAAACTCGTCGCCACCAATTCTGGCCAGTGCACAATCTGCGTCCATCAGGTTCCCCAGTCGAACCGCGAGAGACAATAGGAGTCGATCGCCAGCCACGTGACCAAAGGATTCGTTCACACCCTTGAGGTCATCAACATCCATCACCATGATGGTCACCGGGGCCCGAGTCGCGCGCATGCGATGCAGTTGTGCGTCCAGCCGGTCTAGGAACGCTTTGCGATTCAGCAGGCCTGTGGTGCTGTCGTAGATCTCCAGTCGCGTGACGGCGCGCTCCGCCTCGCGGCGCGCAGTGATGTCCTCAACATGGACAGTGAACTCTGGGTGGTGCTGGAGTGTCTGCTGCTCGCCGGACAACGCCAGTGTCGAGACAGTCACCAGTGCCAGCCGAATCGCTCGATCGGCCCGGGTCAGTTCCACCTCCAGTTGCAGGTTCCACTTCTGCTCTCCCCGCTTGGCCGCCTTGGCCAGCATGTCCGTCAGTTCGCCGTGATGCCGCTGCGCCACCCAATCGGTAACCAACCCGCTGGTCAATCCATCGGGCGCCGTCCCCAGAATCGCGCCCATCGCGCGGTTGGCCGCAAGAATCCGGATGGCGCCGTCGCCATCGCTACGCACCCGCATGGTGGCGATTGGCGATTGGTCAAACATCGTCTGATTCAAACGAGACGTGCGTCGCAACCGATCTACGAGCAACATGATCGACAGCGCAATCACGATCATCAAGATGGCCGCGGTCTGCCGCTCTAGGCGCGGTGGTGCGGAGATCTGATTCCAGGCCACAACCGCCGTGGTCGCCATGACCAGCGCGCCGACGAAATTGGCCAACACCATCGCCCAAGCGCCATAGCGCAACCCGATCAGTAACAGAAGTGGCAACGCGATCCAGGCCACTAAAGCCAGCTGCCAGCTTGCCGGAGTGATGTACAGCAAGACAGCGAAGGCTAGGCCAAGGAGCGCCATGACCGGAATCCACTCCCCGCCCCTGCGCAGGGTTCCCGGACCCCGCCAGAGCAGACCAAGGGGCAGCAGGGCCACAAAGCCGTAGCTCGTCGACATCCAGTAAGACAGCAACACGTCGAAACTTGCAGATTCAGCGCTTAGGGCACCGGCCAGCGGCATGGGAACCGCGGCAATCAAACTCGACCCCAACAGGATTGCGGCATCGGCCGGGCGCCTCATCGCGACGGTGCCGGTGGAGCGCAACAGAACAACCATGATCGCGGCTGCCACCAGCCAAGCCGCTGCCATCAGCAGAGCAGTTGCGGCTGGTTTAGCCAGGAGGGGATCGCTCAAGGCGATCAGTGCGATGACGGGGATCAGTAGCCACGCGCAACGCAGACCTAACCACAAGTATCCGAGCGTCAAGATCGCAGGTGCCAACACAAACACCGACACCCCAGTGGCCCGCAAAAACTCCCAGTCGATGAGAATGGCCGCGATCAACGCGATGCCAAGAATCGGGAGCAACACCGCGCCGGCGATCGGTTTGGGCAGTGTGGCTTTCCGGGACGGGTTCACAGCACAGCACCCCCGCTCTTGAAACGCCCCAACAGGGCGCCCTGTCCTAGGTCGCACTGGAATTTGCGCAGTAGGTCGGCTTGGGCGGGGGTGTCTACGCCGTCGGCAATCACCGCCCCACCGAGTTCGTGGGTGACGGCAACAATACCGGCCACAATCGATTCGTCGAACCGGCTCTCGCCAAGCCCGCGGGTAAAGGACGCGTCGATCTTGAGGTAGTCGGCGCGAAACTCGTGCAGTGACGTCAGGGGCGACTGCGCCGTTCCGAAGTGATTTAGGGCAATGCCAACGCCATGATTTCGCAACGCCGCAACCGCACGCACTGCTTGCTTACCCGATTCGACCAGCGATTGTGCACCGACCTGAATGACCAGGCGCTGCGGGGCCACCCCAACGGCCTGCAACTGTTGGCTGATGGCGTCGAAAATGCCCACTTCGCTGAGCTTGGTAGCAGACAATGAGATCGCCAACCACTGATCACTGTTGCCGGAGCGCAACCAGTCCAAGGCCCTGGCTAGCACCAACCCGTCCAGTCTGGTGAGTAATCCAGCCCGTGCGGCGGCGCCCAGGGCGTCTGCGCGTGGGAGTCCCGGGGACTCCATCTCCGGGACGCACTCATAACCAACTACGGTGGAATCCCCGAGCGCCACCACTGGGCGCAGTTCCACCGATAAGTCGCCGTGCTTGATGCCACGCCGAATCTGGTCTAAAGCCCGGGTTCGTTTTCGGGACTGCTCCTCCAACCTTGCGGCAAAGAACTCCACTCGATTTCGGCCGCGCGACTTGGCTTGATACATCGCTAGGTCGGCTTGTCGCAACAGATCGTCAGCCGACGTTCCAGCGTCTGAGCTCTGGGCAATGCCGATCGAGGCTCCGATCAGGTGTTCGGTGCCGTCCACCGAGAGCGGTTCGGCCAACAACTCTTGGATTCGGTCGGCAATCGCATCGGCCCCGGAGTGATGATCCAGGGCATCGCAGACGACGGCAAACTCGTCGCCGCCAATTCTTGCCACCAAATCGTGTCCGCGGACCGCTTGCTGAATCCGCTTGGATACTTGGACCAGCATGGCGTCACCCACTGCATGGCCGAAGTTGTCGTTCACTTCTTTGAAACCGTCTAGGTCGATGAAGATGGCGGCCACAGAGCCCGGCTCACGGGTGAGGCGTGCCAAGGCTCGCGTCAGTTGCGTCAGTAATACCTCTCGATTCGCCAGACCGGTGAGCCGATCGTGTGTTGCTTGCCGGGCCAGTCGGGCTTGCGCCTGCCGTACCGCAGTCACGTCATCCAAGGCAACGATGGCTTTGGGCTGAAGCGTTTGCGATCCACTGGCTCCAGAGTCTGTCAGGTCGACATCGGCGATCGACACGACCACCGAGACCCAGATGACCCCCCAGAAAGGATGAATCAGCCGGATCTGGGGGCGCGGATCGATAAGCATCAACGCTGACACGTCCGAGGTCAAGATGGTGGCATCGTCGGGATGAACGTGCCGGTCGAGCGTGGTACCGGCCAGTTGTTCAGATTCCACGCCACAGAGAGTCTCTAGGCTTTCGTTTCCGGCCAGTATTCTCCCCAGTCGGGGAGCAGCGGCGTCGGAGACGTCCAATTCCACGACTGCCATCGCGGTGGGGGCGCGCCGAAAGCCGAGATCGGCTACCGCAGCACCGTTATCCATCTCAACCGCCGTCCCTAGTTCGCCAGCCAACCCTGCCGGGTCGTTCTGGTGGAGTCTTCTAGGAGATCACCGATCCGGTGGCCGACCCTCGGAAGACTGCATCTTTTCAAGGGTACGGGAAGTAGCGGATTGATCGCAGACCGTAGTCTATTGGGCGAGGAGCCACTTCTGGACTCGTTCCGTGATGCCGTCGGAGGTGAGTTGAATATCGAGCAGAATCTGCTTACGTGCGGCCGGTTCCAAGAAGCCTTTGTCGATTCCGATCGACAACAGTGGGGTACTAGGAATCTCGCGCCGGAAAGCATCACCGATCCCACCCGTGGTGACCCCATCTTCCACAACGACAACGCGACCACAGGATTTCGCTAGGTCGACCAAGTCCTGGCTAGTCGGTAGGACCCAGCGCGGATCCACCACCGTGGCGCGGATGTCCTCTTGGCGCAGCAACTGGGCCGCCGCCACGGCTGACTGTGCCATGGCTCCAACCCCAACGATGAGCACGTCCTCACCAAACTCGGCTAGCACGTCCACGTCGCCGGCCCTGCGTAACCTGGGGAGCGGCTCGGGAACGGCACCCTTGGGGAACCGAACCACAGTTGGCCCGGACTCGTCGGCAATGGCCTCGTCAAAGGCCGTCACAAGGGTCTCAGCATCTCGTGGAGCCGCCACACGCAGCCCAGGCACTGTGGACAGCAGGGATAGATCCCAGATGCCATTGTGGCTAGGGCCATCATCCCCGGTAACTCCAGAGCGGTCCAAGACGAAGGTAACCGGCAGTTGATGCAGAGCAACGTCCAGTAGCACCTGATCGTAGGCGCGGTTCAGGAATGTCGCGTACAAGGCAACAACCGGGTGTAATCCACCCATGGCCAACCCGGCCGCGCTGGTCACCGCATGCTGTTCGGCGATGCCCACGTCGTAGAACCTGTCCGGGTACGCAGCCTCAAAGGCGGCTAGTCCGGTGGGGCCAGGCATCGCGGCCGTGATCGCGACCAGGTCTTGCCGTTGCCGCCCCCGATCAACGAGTGTTTCGGAAAAGACTCCCGTCCAGGTTCTGGTTGGTTTGGCCAAAGGGATCCCGGTATCGGGGTTAATGGAGGCGATCCCATGAAACCGGTCGGCTTGGTCAGCTTCGGCATGAACAAAGCCATGACCCTTCTGGGTGATGGCATGCACGATCACAGGACCGGGGTAGTCGCGGGCGCGCTCAAGGATCCGCTCCACGGCCTGTTCGTCGTGACCATCCACCGGCCCGAGGTACTTGATTCCTAGGTCTTCGAACATTCCTTGGGGGGCAACAACATCCTTGACGCCCTTTTTGACCCCGTGCAGCGTGTCGTACATCCCCTTGCCAACAACCGGTGTCCGGTTCAGCGTTTTCCGGCCCCACTCCAAGAATTTGTCATAGCCGCGGGTGGTCCGCAGCGTGGCCAAGTGATTGGCCACTCCGCCGATCGTGGGGCTGTAGGACCGCGCATTATCGTTGACCACAACGATCAATGGTCGATCCGAAGCCGCGATGTTGTTCAGCGCTTCCCAAGCCATGCCGCCGGTCAGCGAGCCATCACCGACCACTGCAACGACATGGCGACTGGCCAGTTCGCCGGACAACTCCCACGCCTTGGCCAACCCGTCCGCATAGGAAAGTGCGGTAGATGCGTGCGAGTTCTCCACCCAATCGTGGTCACTCTCCGATCGCGAGGGGTAGCCCGAAAGGCCCCCTTCCTTTCGCAACGTGCCGAATCGATCGGAGCGACCGGTGAGCATCTTGTGAACGTAAGACTGGTGACCGGTATCCCAAATGATGGCATCGGTTGGTGAATCAAAAACACGATGGAGGGCGAGCGTGAGTTCCACGACCCCCAGGTTGGGCCCCAAGTGACCACCGGTCTTGGAAACCTGCTGAATCAGGAACCGGCGAATCTCCTGCGCCAGATCGGGCATCACGTCTGGCGGAAGTGCGCGGAGGTCTGCGGGGCTACGGATCTCACCTAAGATCGCCACGCTAACTCCCTAACTGACTAATTCTGCACTCCGCTGGCCTAGCAGCCGATCCAACGCGGTCCAAACTCTGCGACTGCACCGGCGGCTCCGAGGATTCCCCATCCTGTGGTCTCTTGGCCTTGCCAACACTTGGCCGACAACGAGTCGCAAAGCAACCGCCGCAAACCAAACTACTGACTTTATTCTATGCCGAACCTGGCCTAAAGGCGTGCGCGCCAACGCTTTCCCGCCAGGGCTTCCGCAACCAGCGAAACCTGCCGGAGGGTTTCGGCGGCTTCCGCACCCGCAGCTTCTAGCGCAACTAGGACCAGATCGACCGCCTCCGGGCTCAGCTGGTCGTCCAGCTCCCGACGCGCCGAGGCGTACGATGTTCGCAGCCCAGCGAGTTCCTGCTCACAGTGGGTTTTGGTCACCAAGGCCAAAGCCGCCGGCTCCTGGCGCCAGACTCGCCGGCCCCGCAAACCGGCGGGGCCTCGATCCAACAACCAACCCACCACGCGGTGGGCAAACTCCTCAGCAAACGCCGGGGGCAGGTCGGCGGGCCAACCTACCGGGATGACCCCTTCAGACCCCACGTCAGTCCAGCAGCGTGCGCAGTACGTATTGCAGAATGCCACCGTTGCGGTAGTACTCGGCCTCCCCTGGGGTATCGATGCGCAACACCGCGTCGAAAGTCACGGATTCGTCGGCGGCATTGGTCGCGGTCACCTGAAGCGTGGTTGGGATGGCCTTGTCGTTCAGCTGCGTCACCCCAGAGATATCAAAGACCTCGGTGCCGTCCAGCCCCAACGTCTCAGCAGTTTCACCGGCCGGATACTGCAACGGGAGCACGCCCATACCGATGAGGTTGCTGCGGTGGATTCGCTCGTACGACTCGGCGATGACAGCCTTCACACCCAGCAGTGACGTGCCCTTTGCGGCCCAGTCGCGCGAGGATCCGGAGCCGTATTCCTTGCCCGCCAGGATCACCAGGGGGATCTTGTGGGCGGCGTAGTTCTGGGCCGCATCATAGATGGCGACCACTGGTTTCTCGGGGTCCACCAGGTCTGTTGTGAATCCGCCTTCCACGCCCCCGGCCAGCTCGTTGCGCAGTCGGATGTTTCCGAACGTCCCGCGAATCATGACTTCATGATTGCCTCGCCGGGAACCGTAGGAGTTGAAGTCCAACCGGTTCACCCCATGGTCGGCTAGATAACGCCCAGCGGGTGAATCGGCCTTGATCGCGCCGGCGGGTGAGATGTGGTCGGTTGTCACCGAGTCGCCGAGCTTGGCCAACACGCGCGCCCCAGCGATGTCCCTGACCGGCTTGGGGCTGCGCTCCATGTCTTCGAAATAGGGTGGTTTGCGCACATAGGTACTCGCTTCATCCCATGTGAACGTATCCCCTGTCGGCGTGGGCAGTGACTGCCAGCGCTCATCACCGGCGAACACGTCGGCATACCGACTCGTGAACATCTCGGTATCAATCGCAGGTGCAATCGTGGCCTCGATATCGGCCGTGGAGGGCCAGATATCGCGCAAATAGACTGGGTCGCCCGCGGCGTTCGTCCCCAACGGTTCGGTCGTGATATCGATGTCCATGGTTCCGGCCAGCGCGTAGGCCACCACCAGCGGTGGTGACGCGAGGTAGTTCATCTTGACATCAGGGTTGATGCGACCCTCAAAGTTCCGATTGCCGGACAGAACAGCGGCGGCCGCCAAGTCTCCGTCGTGGACAGCCGAACTGACTTCCGGAGGCAGGGGACCGGAGTTGCCGATGCACGTCGTGCAGCCGTAGCCAACCAGATCAAAGCCAAGCTTGTTCAGGTACGGGGTCAGCCCCGCCTTATCCAGGTAGTCGGTCACCACCTGCGATCCGGGCGCTAGGGATGTCTTCACCCACTCTTTGGTCGCTAGGCCTGCGTCTACAGCGTTCTTGGCCAGGAGACCCGCCGCCACCATGACTGACGGGTTGGAGGTGTTGGTGCACGAGGTGATGGCAGCGATCACCACGGCACCGTGGCGCAGATTCACGTCGCCACTGTCTAAACCCGCGACGGCGACCGCCGCTGGTTGGTCGGTGTAGTTGCCCAAATCGGTGGCGAAGGCTGTTTTGGCCTCGGAGAGATCGATCCGGTCTTGTGGGCGCTTGGGCCCCGCGATCGACGGCTGAACCGTACCTAGATCAAGTTCTAGGAACTCCGAGTACGTCGCTTCCTGCTCCGGATCGTGCCACAACCCTTGTTCCTTCGCATAGGCCTCAACGAGGTTGATCTGCTGTTCGCTCCGACCAGTCAGGCGCAGGTAGGCCAAGGTCTCAGCATCGATTGGGAAAACGGCCGCGGTGGATCCGTACTCCGGACTCATATTGCCGATCGTGACCCGATTGGCGAGCGGCACTGCGGCCACACCTTCGCCATAGAACTCAACGAACTTGCCAACCACTCCGTGCGCTCGCAACATCTCGGTGATCGTAAGCACCAAGTCGGTGGCGGTGGCGCCCTGTGGCAACTCCCCGGAGAGTCGGAACCCGACCACTCTGGGGATCAACATCGAGATCGGTTGACCCAACATGGCCGCTTCGGCCTCAATGCCGCCGACGCCCCAGCCCAACACGCCCAATCCGTTGACCATCGTGGTGTGCGAGTCAGTGCCGACACAAGTATCTGGATACGCCAGGCCATCCTTGGCCATCACGACGCGAGCGAGCGCCTCGACGTTGACCTGGTGCACGATTCCGGTGCTGGGTGGCACAACCTTGAAGTCTGAAAATGCTGTCTGGCCCCAGCGCAGGAACTGGTAGCGCTCCTTGTTGCGCTTGTACTCCAGTTCGACGTTCCGCCGTGCTGAGTCCGGTCCGCCGAAGAAGTCAGCAATCACGGAGTGATCAATCACGAGTTCAGCCGGTGCGAGTGGATTGATCTTGTCCGGATCTCCGCCCAGATGGCGCACCGCCTCGCGCATCGTGGCGAGGTCAACAACACATGGAACGCCGGTGAAGTCCTGCATGATGACACGAGCTGGCGTGAACTGAATCTCCTCACTCGGGACAGCCTGGGCGTCCCAAGATGCCAATGCCTGAATCTGGGACGCCGAGATGTTCACCCCGTCCTCCCGGCGCAGCAAGTTCTCTAGCAGCACCTTGTGTGTGAAGGGCAGGTGCTGCGCACCCGGCAGTACCGACAGCCGATAGATCTCGTAGGTCTCATCGCCTACGGTGAGTTCGCCGCGGCTGTTGAAACTGTTCGTGGTCACTACTGAACTCCTTGAGTAACGGTCCGGTTGGCATCGGTGGGTGGCCTAGTATCCACAGCCAAGGCCCTAGATGGCGGACCCAACGGGTGGATGTTGTGGCAACTCATACGATTCTATCTGACGCGATTGGTGGGTCTCAGCGGCAGAATCTGGCCAGTGACTCAAAGTGATGGGTCATGGGGAAGAGATCCAGTGCGCGCACCTCTAGCAGCCGCCATCCGTTGGCCAGTAGCCACTGGGTATCCCGACCTAGCGCCGCCGGATCGCAGGCCACGTAGACGATCTGGGTTGCCGTGGACTCCGTCAAGCGATGCAGGACGACCGCGCCGGCGCCTTTCCGCGGTGGATCAAGCACGACCGAATCGACCCGCAGTTGATCAGCGGTCAGGCCGGCCAGCCATTGCCGCACGTTTGCCTTGACCGCAGTCACCTGCGGCCAAGGCGCCAAGTTCGCTCGGGCCGCTGCGACCGCCCCTCGATCGGACTCAACAGCAACAATCTCGCGGACGTCCGGTTCCGCAGCTACCGCGATAGCACCGGCAAAAAGCCCAACACCAGCGTATAGATCCCAGACCCGGGCTGCGTCCCCGACCCAATCCACGACAATGCGCGCGAGGGCATCGGCGGCACCAGGGTGAACCTGCCAAAATCCGGTGGTCGGAACGGCGAACTTCAAACCTGCTGCTGTCTGGCTCACCTGGCTGGGCGGTTCGCCGCACGGCACCACAACTGGGTCACCGTGACTGGGGTCGACCACCACGACCCGGTCCTGATCCCACCTGACGGCCGTGACCCTCGTTCCGTCACAAGTCGCGTCCTGGACTCGCTGCGAAGCAATCTCACACACGTCGATTGGGACCACCACTTGCTCGTGGAACTTGCGCAGGCCAGCTCGACCCGCGTTGTCGATGCTGTATTGCATGCGCGTGCGCCAGTTTCGGCCGGTTTCGGTGCTGGTCACCGGCTCTACCTGGCCCGACCAAGTCCAGTCGGCAAATCGTTGCAGTTGTTCGGACAACACCATTGTCTTCAACTTGCGCTGTGTGGGCAGATCGACATGTTGCCAGTCGCAGCCACCACAACCATCGGGCCCGGAGTACTGGCAACTGGCCGGGACTCGGCCAGACGCCGCACGAAGGACAGCGATCGCATCAGCGTTGGCAAATCGATTCTTCCGTCCCAGGCTTGTGATGCGCAAACGCACCCGCTCCCCCGGTAACGTGTGCCGGACAAAAATCACCTGGTTGTTGTGCCGAGCCACACAATGGCCACCGTGAGCGACCCGGCCCACCTCGACCTCGAGTTCGTCACCAACACGCAAAGGGGCTGGCTCGGCACCCGCCGGGTCAGGGTTCGTCAAGGTGCTCGCCCTTCTTCGTCTGGCTGGGCTGTGTGTCGCCGCGCCGCAGCGCGCCCGGAGCGGGGAGTTCGGGGCCTCAGCGCGATCCTGCGAGGACTCCAGTTGCCACGGGACCGTGACCACCACAACGTTGCGCGAGAACATCAGTCGAGTCCGCAGCCGCAGGGCGCTCTGATTGTGCAGAATCTGTTCCCACCAATGCCCCACGACATATTGCGGGATATATACCGCAACAAGATCTCGGGGACTCTCCCTGCGCAACAGACGCACGTAATCAACGATCGGTCTAGTCACCTCACGGTAGGGCGAATCCAGGGTACGAAGCGCCACAGGGAGGTCGCGCCGGTCCCATTCTTGCTGGAGTTTGGCAGACTCCTCTGGATCCACATTCACGGTCACCGCTTCCAGCACGGCCGGTCGACTGGCCCGCGCGTAGGCCAAGGCCCGCAGCGTGGGTTTGTGAATCTTGGACACCAGCACGAGTGCGACGACCCGTGAGGGCAAGGTCACCGCATCATCGGTGGCCTCGGGTGAGAGCTCAATCTTCACTTGGTCGTAGTGGTGTTTGATCGCCTGCATCAACAGGTAAAGCAGTGGCACCGCCAGCACCACAATCCAAGCGCCTCGGCTGAACTTGCTGATGAGGACGATCAGGAAAACCAATCCGGTTAGTCCCGCGCCGACCCGATTGATCAACTGGGAACGTCTCATCGAGGTGCGCTCTCGACTGTCCTTGCTGCGTCGGATTCGCTGCGCCCAATGCCGCACCATCCCCCACTGCGTCAGCGTGAAGGAGAAAAAGACGCCGATAATGTACAGCTGGATCAGCGCAGTGACGTCAGCGCCAAAGACCACCACAAGAACGCCAGCAAGCAGCGCTAGGACGAAGATTCCGTTGCTGAACGCCAGCCGGTCTCCGCGGGTGTGCAGCTGCCGCGGCAAGTAGCCGTCCCTAGCCAACACGGACCCCAGCACCGGAAAAGCGCTGAAAGCGGTATTCGCAGCCACCATCAAGATGGCCGCCGTCGCAATCGAGATCAGGGCCACCATTAGACCAGAGCCGGAGAAGACGGCTTCGGCGATTTGCACCACCACAGTCTGCTGCGACTGGCCAGCTGGCAGACCGATGAGGTCCGAATCGGACTCCGCTACCTTCACTTGAGTGATCAGCGCTAACCAAGTGACGGCCAGGAACATCGACATCGAAATGACCGCCAGCAAGGACAAGGTGGTGGCGGCGTTGCGACTCTTGGGCTTACGGAAAGCAGGCACTCCGTTAGAGATGGCCTCAACGCCAGTGAGTGCGGTTGTGCCAGAAGAAAACGCGCGCGCGAGCAGGAAGATCAGGGCGAAGCCGACAAACTCGCTCTGCTCGACGATTTGGAAGTCAGCGCTGGGGGCACGCATATCCGAACCGCCCACAAGTTGCACGATCGCCGAGAAAAACATGATGGCCACACTGACGATGAACAGGTAGGCGGGGATCGCGAAGAAGACCCCGGTTTCCCGGATACCGCGCATGTTCAGCAGTGCGACGATGCCGATCACCACCAAGGCGGCCCCGACCCGGTAGTCGGCAAAGAACGGCCAGATCGAGGCGAGGTTGTCAATCGCGGCGGAGATAGAAACGGCCACAGTAAGCACGTAGTCCACAAACAGCGCACTCGCTACGACAACGCCGGCTTTAGGGCCTAGGTTCTCCGAAACCACCTCATAGTCCCCACCCCCATTTGGGTAAGCGCGCACGTTCTGTCGGTAGGAGGAGACCACCACAACGAAGACCAGCACCACCCCCAACGCCAGGAAGGGCCCCAGGGTGAACAGGGTGGCACCACCCAGCGCCAGCACGACCAGCATTTCCTGGGTCGCATAAGCGTTGGAGGACAACGCATCGGAGGCGAAGACGGGCAAGGCAATGCGTTTGGGCAGCAGCGTCTCGTCGAGTCGGTCACTGCGCATTGCGCGACCAAGCATTAACCGCTTGGTGAACTCTGAAATGGCCACGATAAGTCATGGTAGAACTGCTGAGCGGTGCACGTTGCCACTTCGGGCGTGTAGCGTCAGGTAGCGACGAACCTCACTTTCGCAAGGAGAGCAAGTGCACATCGTGATCATGGGCTGCGGACGGGTAGGTTCCGCATTGGCAACCCAACTCGAGGACGGGGGCCATTCCGTCGCTGTTGTGGACCGGCACGCATCCTCATTTCGCAGACTGGGCCCCCACTACTCCGGGCAAACGGTGACAGGTGTCGGTTTCGACCGGGACACGCTGAGGGAGGCTGGGA
>JAHZKU010000012.1 GCA_022600255.1 Actinomycetes bacterium
AGGGCGTCAGTTCCCAAGTGGAACCTTGGGAGGCTGTGTGGGGGCCAGCAGCTCACCCAACTCTACGAACATCGCCTGCTCCGGTCTGGCATCCTGGTCGGCGTCCTTGCGTCGCGTCGCGTAGCTGACGATGGTGACGTCCTGCCCGGCGTTACTTCCCGCTGCGGCGCTGTAGCCCTGCAGGCTGGGATTGCAGAACACCCAGCCGTTCGTCACACCGAAGCCCATGGCGTAGTAGAGGTTCTTTGTGTTGGGCCCGAAACCCACAGTCGCCGGAGCCATGAACTCTTTGAAGGACTCTTCAGTCAGCAGATCACCGCTGGCGACTGTCCTGAGCCAACTGGCGACGTCCTCTTGGTTCGAGGCCATGTCCCCTCCGTAGGGCACCCAAGAGGGGTTCCAGAATGTGGAGTCCTCCCAAACGCCCCGTTCGTCGGTGAAACCGTGCAGCACCGGCGGCTCCTGCTGCGCCGTGGTAGGACTGGTGGTGTTGTCCAGGCCTAGCGGTTCGATTAGCCGCCGGGTGATGAGTTCGTGGGCGGAAGTACCGGTCTCCTTGGTGATGACCTCGCCGAGTAGCAGCATGTTGGTGTCGGAGAAGTTCCAGTCAGTGCCGGGCGGGAACTCCGGGCCACCTTTCGTGCCGTAGTCGATCAGCCGAGCGGGATTCCACTCGCGGAAGGGATCGGCGTAGAACGCTTTGAGGAATCCCTTCGTGGCCGGGTGATGCCGGTACCCAGACATGCTCCTGGTGAGATCCGCGAGCGTCACTCCCTCGGACCCGGGTACCTCTGGGAACCACTGCGAGAGCCGGTCGTCGAGACTCAGCACGCCCTCATCCACCAATTGCATGAACAACGTGGTGATGAAGGGAGCCGAAACGTTGCCGATGCGGTGGTGCATGTCCAGTGTGGCTGGAACCCCAGTCATGGAGTCGCCGAGCGCTCCGGTTACGACGGGCTGATCGCCGCGCCAGGCCCCCACGATGAGTGCGCCCATGCGGCCATCGACATACGCAGACCGGATGAGCTCGGCAGCCCGCTGAGCCTCGTCACCGTCTGCGACACAGAGGCCGCGGTCGTACGTCAACGCGGACGGACATTCGGTGGCGGCCGTTGTGCCAGTGGCGGGATCACTCTCAGATCCCGGGCCTGCGCAAGCGGCCAGCAGTGTGACGAGCAAGATCACGATGACCAGACCAAGCCTTTGTAAACCCATGCAGGCATGCTACGCCAGACGGCCAGCGACCCGGCACCAACGGGCGATCTCGCGGGACGGACATGCCACGAGGCGTGCCGACTGGGACGCGGTGCCACTTTGCGGCCGCGTCCTGTCGAGCATTAGCCCAGCGAGTAGTTCCGTAGGTTGGCGTCTAGAACCTCATCTTCGGAATACTCGGGGGGGAGTTCATCCAACGGGATCAATCTCCAGCCGCCGTTTGCGCGATCTCTCACCAAATTGTCCAGAGCTTCCTGTGCCTCACTGGTCAATGATTCCTCGCTTGCGATGGAGCCCTCCGACACAAGAAGCTCACCGCCCGCCTCTCCCCCCGCGGCCAGCAGTGCCGCACCGGCAAAGTAGATCGCTGCACAGACCACAATTACGCCACCGACGATTTCTAGGACCTTAGCCCAGGTCGGTTGGTCAACCAGAGATTTTTCTGTCTGGGTCAACATTCGGAAGTTGCAGGATTCTCCACCGGGCCAAGTCATCGTTCCGGTGTACCCCACACCCCAAAACCCAGCGTTATCGATCTCAACACTTACTGCTTCTCCGTCTGCAACCTGCGGTGCACTCATGTCTTTGCAGGCATTGCCGTCGTTGCTCCCACCATAGAAGGTGTAAACGCTGGGTTCACCTGCAATCGGATTCTTCTGGATCAAGTTGAAGCCCAGCGATGTGCCGGAGGGCGGTCCGGCAACAATCATTGCGACAGCCATGTTCTCATCGAAATTGGACGGGTTGGCCACGGTCGAGCTCCCATTCGCATTGGCAACGGCCTGCAACCTCAACTCGTGGCTAGAGTTATTTTTCACCGTGTACACATATCCGGGGGCACCTGCGGTTGTCGCGTCTGACTCTGATGTTACGGAGTTGCTCGCGGCTGATTTCGATACCCTTCCCGATGCCGGCAGCAGCAGACGTTTTTTGGGCACTGCGACGGCCCTTAGCGTGTGCAAACCACGCTTGTTCAGTTTGATTCGTGTCTTGTAAGACCAGGATTTGCGCTTCTTGATACGCGCGGATCCGACCTTCTTCCATCGTCGCTGCTCATCGGTCCAACGCGTGCCATCCTTGGCGCGCTGCAGTATGACTTTCCGTTTGACCTTAGCGCCGGTAGATCTTTGCAGCTTCTTCATCCGGATCTTGCCCTTGACGACAACCTTCTGCCCAACCGCCCGACTAGAACGACCTTTCATGGAAAGCGTTACGCAGTCACGATCAGACTTGTTGGCCGCACCGAAGATTGCGCACTCTCCCTTGCTAGTTGCAGCGGCTTCTGCGGTCGCCGCTGAGGAAGCCGGGAGAGGAGCGAGTTCCCGCGAGTCGGCGTTGGCGGGCCGCACTTGGGTAGTCAGGCCTGCAGCAACCAAGGCCAGAACCGCAACCGCCGACCAAAACATCCGTGCTTTCGGTATCGAGATACCGGTTGTCACCAGAGTCCCATGACGCATTGTTATGCCCTTCTGACGTCGAGTACACCTAACTCTTCCCGCGACAGGGCTGAAAGCCATGCCGAACTCAAACGAATGGGTGACCTGGTTCGCCTTTGTTGAGAGAACCTGAAGAGAATCTTGAGAAAAACTAAACTCCCGCCCAGAGAATCCGATGGACTCAGATTCTGGGCAGACTAGCGGAAACCGATGTGGTGGCGGGGGATGAGGAGCGAGCCGGCGACACGCGCGCCGCTCG
The DNA here is from genome assembly GCA_022600255.1 of Actinomycetes bacterium. Lineage (GTDB taxonomy): Bacteria > Actinomycetota > Actinomycetes > S36-B12 > JAHZKU01. The sequence goes on from JAHZKU010000012.1 coordinate 2,914, forward strand.
AAGTCGACCACATAGCCCCCCCGCACGTGCGCACAACAGGGCATGGTCGAAAAGGACGGGGCGAAGATACCCCTGGATGATCCCGAGAATCTCCAAACTCTCTGTGCGCGATGCAACCGTGAGAAGCAGGACAGAAGGAGCGTTGACTTTCACCCTTCAGCTGACCGCCTGCGTGAGTCCCTGATTCTGATCGCCGAGCGGTCGGAGGCTGAACACCCCTCGGCTCTTATGCGGCCAAAGACTTCAGGTTAAGCCGCCACGACTTTGTCCGCAGGCAAGTAGAGCTAGCGGCTGAGATAGCCTCGCCTAGCGATGCGGCTGGACGGGTGGAAAGGCTTCGAGTCCTCGGGCCTCTGTCTCAAGCCGGGCGACTTGAGACGTGTCCTTGCCAACCCTCCATGCAATCCTGACGGAATGACTCCAACAGCGGAGAGGACGTTCAGCCGTCACCGCACCGCCATCTCGGAAATGGCCTTTCCGCCCCGATGCGGCAGGCCTTGCAGGACGGAATCATTACCGGGCAGGAATCGCTTCTAGACTACGGCGCCGGACGCGGCCAAGACTCCCAACGACTGGCCCAAATAGG
>JAHZKU010000153.1 GCA_022600255.1 Actinomycetes bacterium
CCACCATGATGTGGCTGGCCAATCCGCGCCGCCGTAAATGGTGGTTTGCCTTGCCCGGTGGCACGCTCACCATGTTGCTGTGGTTGCTCGGGAGCCTAGGACTGCAGTTGTACTTGGCCTGGCTACTGCGGGCCGGCTCGGTTTACGGCGCCATCGCAGCGCCGATTGCGGTGATGTTGTGGATCTTGGTCACCACCTTGGCGATTTTTGTCGGCGTGACTCTGAACGCCGCGATCTTGCTGTATCGAGATGTCAGTCGGCAGGACCATTCCGCGTTACGGCATCGCGAGGAATCCGCGCTGGTCGCCAGCGGAAAGGCAGTACGCATCGCCGAGATGCCCGTGCTTACCGAGCCAGCAATCAAGAACCCGCCCGAGAACGGATCGGATGGAGGCGCTAGCCCAACCAAGGACCCGGAGCCAGGAGACCCAGGAGGGGACGCGCCGCAGCCGGATGATCCGGCCGGCTCGAACGCTCGTTAGGAGGGCTCGTCGGCACGGGTGTTGCCGGTTGCGTCCGGGGTTGCGTCAGCCCCATCAGAAGCCATCATATTGCGACCGGACGACCGCTTCGGATGATCGGGCTCATCAGGCCTGGACTGGTCTGCCCGAGTGCCCGCCACCGCTTCCGGGGATTGTCTTGCCGCATCTGTCCGTCGCTGTTGTTGGGATGGATCTAGTGGCTGGTCGGCGGCGGCCTCGCCACGACGCGAGTCCGTCCGCGAGGGCCGAGCCTTGCCCTGCGCTGCAATGCGGGTGTTTTCGTTTGAAGCAGCGGCACCCAACAGCTGAGCCTCTGCGTTGGGAGTGGGGTCAACATCCCGGCCAGAGGACCGCCTCGAGTATTGCCAGCGCTGCGCCCAGTACCAAATGAACGCAAACGCAAACTCCAGGCAATAGACAGATAGCAGGGCGGGTGTTGTCATGTCCAAGTCTTGCGACTCTCGGTAAAGCCGTTCCAATTCGGCTTCGTCTGGCAGGCCTTCGCCCAAGATCAAGGACGCCAGAATAACCATTGGCAACACACTGCTCAGGTGGTAAGCGCTGGTTAGGCTCAGGTGAGCCAGCAGTCGAATAGCGATCACGATGGCGATGGGCATCAGCAGTTGTGTCCGAGCACTGGACTGCACCGGGGCGACAAAGACCACAATGCCGAAGAAGCTAACCCACAGTGTGAGCAGAATCGGGATCGACAGAACGTACTTGATGATGTCGCTGGGCCGTGCTCTCGGACCCGTTGGGGTCTGTGTGAGCAACAGGCGCGGTCGTTCCATGGCGCGGTAGACCACAACCGAGAGGAGGGTCAAGACCGCGATAAAACCGGCCGTCAGGAGGACTTCGGCGAGGCCGACCGTGCCATTCATTACATCCGGGTCCACGCCTCACCTCCGGCTTGCGAGCGCGGCCCTGGCAGGGGCCACAGCAGCATTGAGCCTAGATTGTCACAACGCCTTGGGTTCGGCGGGGGTGTTTGGCAATCGTGCGGACGTTCGCAAGCGCGGATTCACGGGCAGTAACGCTCGCCAACCCAGCGGTGGTGCGATCTACTTACGCCCGTCCCTGGGCTTGCCGTCACCTTGATCGAGCGGCCGGGTGGAGTAGAAGTACCAAAGCCCCAACCCGACGCCGACTGGTACGGCGAGGTAGTTCTGAATGGCTGCAATGCCGGTGACGGCCCCGACGAGGATGACCACCAGCGTGGTGACGAGTGCGATACCGACCGTACCGATGATGCGTTGTGCGGTCGTCCGCTGTGGAGTTTCCATACCTTTAGGCTAGGTGCGCAGTGCCCGAGCGGCAAAAACGTGAGCGGCACAGCTAGTGATCGAGTGCAGATGCCGGACTCGACGACGGACATAGCCTTACCGTGGGCTTCTGATGGTGGGCGATACAGGAATCGAACCTGTGACCCCTCGCGTGTGAAGCGAGTGCTCTAGCCGCTGAGCTAATCGCCCCATCAGAATGGCCAAGTCCACGATACCTCATGTGGGTTCCCCCGATTGGCCCAAGGAAGTTCTCGAACCGTTACCACTATTGCGGAACAGGTGCTGGTGGTTAGGCGTCGATGTAGTTGAACAGTGACAAAACGAAGTGGATGTGACACGGCGCACATGCCTTCAGGGTTATCAAAGGCCTTTCGTGGGCAGATCATTAGCGATAGGAGGTCGTAATGAATCAGTCAACACCAGCACCGACCGTCACCCACGAGTTGCAGATGCAGGTCGTTTTGGATGACGAGAATCGGGTTTCGCTGCCGGCCACCTTGGCCTACGACGCTCGCGACCCGTTTGCCGTCAGCGCCACGTTCCGCACTGGGGATGGTGACATCACGTGGGTCTTTGCCCGCGATTTGTTGCGCGATGGTCTGGTGGATTGTGTCGGCGAAGGTGACATCGTGATCCGGCCAGCCCACCCTAGTAGAGGATCACTTGTGCTCCTGACCCTGTCTTCACCCAGCGGTTCTGCCCGTCTTGAGGGTGACCGTACGCAACTTCGTAGTTTTATCGACGACGTGTTCGACGCGCTGCCCGCTGGAGAAGAGTGGCAATACATCCAAGTTGATCTCGTGATCGACGAATTGTTGGCCGAGGGCTGATCGTAGCCCCTGGGTTGGCTTTTCGCCGGCCCCGACCGCGGCCAGCGTCGCCAAAATAACCCGTTAGGTCACCGGCTCCAGCAATTCGTGTTCAGGGTCGATCTCAGCCAACGTTTGACGTACTTGCGTGTCGATCAGTTCGAAAACTGAGCCCAGCTGTTGATCGGAAATACCATGCATCTGGGGGATGGTCCACAGTTCGGCATCAACGTCTGCACTAGCCCAAGCGCTCTGCTCTACATCGCCGATCACAATGAGGTGATCGGCGTCGGCGAGCATCTCATTGGTCATCGGTTTCGGGGCATCCGTTAACTCGACGCCACGCAGCGCGAGGTTTCCCGCAACGATGGGGTCATCGTGAGCACTGGGATGGATGCCAGCGCTTTCCACGGCGAAACGTCCCGGCGCATAGAACCGGAATAGGGCCGCCGCCGTCTGGGATCGCGCTGAGTTGTGCTCATCAACCACCAGGATTATGGGTTTCTCCTTCTGCTGCTGTCGCTCAAGGAGCCCACTTTCTCGAATGGTTTCCATGGCGCTGCGTGCGGTGAGAATCGGCAGAAACGCCGTGATCGTTGCCTCAGCGGCGAGATCTTCGTAGGTTCGGCGGACGATTTTGCGCAGTTTCCGACGCGGAATCGCCGCCTTTGTCTGGTTCACCAAGGTGTCGACGACCCGATCCAACGCATGGTCAACAGCTTCGGCTTCAGCAACGCTCGGATCAGCAGCAGCAGCAGCAACAGTGGCCCCGTCGCCCGTGGCAGGGTTGGAGCCGGACTGTTGTGTTTTTGCGGGGCCATCCGGGTCGGCCGGTGGTTCCTCGGACTCCATAACTCCCATCCTGCCATTATGCGGCCAACTCCGTGCTCGCGCCTTCATTGCTGCCTGGCTTGTCGCCAAACCACCGCAACCCGATGCTTTCAGGCGTTTCGTGCAATTCCGACGAAATCGGGATCCGGATTGGTCGCTGCCATCTCCGTGAAAATCTGCTGGCATCGGACTGTGTGCGGTCCGGGGGTTGGATAGGTGAGCTCGTCGATCGCGCTGACGGGGTGGATGTCCCGAGTTGAGGAGGTGATGAAGACCTCCTGGGCCTTAAGCAACTCAGCCATCGTGAGGGTCCGCTCTGTGACGTGGCACCACTGGACCACCAGTTGTCGGGTAATTCCAGCCAAACAGCCGGAAGCCAGGGGCGGCGTGACCACTTGTTCATCGATCACGGCAAAAACATTGCTGCCGGTACCCTCACATACCTGATCGGTCAGGTTCACCAACAAGGCCTCAGAATGGCCGCGCGCCTGCGCCCAGGCTAGTGCGACGGCGTTTTCGGCGTAGGAGGTCGTTTTCAGGCCAACTAGCGGGGATCGTTCGTTTCTTGGCCAGGGTGCCAAACCCAGTGAGGCCGTGGCAGGCCAAGGGTTGGCTGGACTGGCGGTGACGCACAAGGTGCCAGTTCCACCCGTGTTCCGGTCACTGCCAGCGGGCCCTGGCCCGGCTGTGTAGGTGATTCGGATTCGTAACTCGTGGTCAATCCGGTTGGCCTGAATGACTGCGGCTACGGCAGCTCGAACGGTTGCCGGATTCGCCGCCGGCAAGCCTAGCCCCTGGGCGGAACGCGCCAACCGTTCCAGATGCAGGCTCAGTGCAAACGGAACCCCAGATTTGGTGATGAGTGTCTCGAACACTCCGTCACCAACGGTGAAACCGTGGTCGTCCGGCTGAATCTGCGGGGACGCTTGTTCGGCCAGGTGGCCGTTCACCCAACAGATCATTTGTCTCCTACGCACTCTTCCACCACCGCATTGGCGGGCTCGATTCTCACCGCTCCCTGCGCCGCCGGACTCCCGAGGCACCGGTCGCCCAGCCTAGCCAACGGCTTGGGCCAGGCTCAGCAGTCGGCGCGCCTTCAGTTCGGTTTCTTCCCATTCAGATTCCGGGTCGCTGCCCCAGGTAATGCCGGCACCGGTACCGAAGCGCAGCCTGGCGTCGGGCTCGAGCCAGAATGTGCGGATACCCACCGCTAAGCGTGCTGTTTGCGTATCGGCGTCCACCCACCCGATCACACCGCAATATGGGCCTCGGGGAACAGGTTCCAACGCCGAAATCACCCCGAGCGCCGCATGTTTGGGTGCTCCCGACACCGATCCGGCCGGGGCTAGTGCTTGCAGAATCTGCGCCCAAGTGGCTTCGGGTCGCAGATTCCCGATGATGTCGGACACGAGGTGCACCAGACCCGGGTGTTCTTCGGGGTGCACCAAGCGCGGAACCTGAATACTGCCCGGTTCACAGATTTGGGCTAGATCGTTACGCATCAGGTCCACGATCATGATGTTCTCGGCGTGATCCTTGGCCCCCATGGCCGCGCGGTTCAGGCCAGTTCCCTTGATTGGACCGGTCTGTACGGCCGCCCCGTCCCGCGCCAGGAACAACTCTGGCGAGGCCGTGACGACGCCGCAGCCTGGGAGTCGCAGAAAACCAGCGAACGGCGCTGGGTTTCCGGACTGGACGCGCTGCGCTAACGCGAGGGGATCAGCCAGGTCGGGGTGCTCTAGGTCAGCTGAGATCGTGCGGCACAGATTGACTTGGTAGACAGATCCGGCCGCGATCCGGCTCCGAATCTCACGGACCCCTGCCAAGAAAGTGGCGCGGTCCAGACTGGTTTGCCAGGACTGCATCTGCGGCCCAGACCAAACCCCGATCTCGTGAGTTTCCGGGGGAGACTGGGACCAGTTGGCGAATCGCGCGCAGCGGAGTTTGCCTTCGAATGTCTGGACGACGGCCCAGCGCCCGGTTGTATCGAGCACAGCGGGATCGTCGGACATCTCCAGCAGATCCCGGCCAATCTGAGGCCCGAACCCGGCGATCGCCGGGAGTGTTCGGGAAAATGCGCTCATCCCCCGATCATGTCATCCTCTGATCATGGGTCTTAGTAGGTTGCAGTTGGTCAGATCGGACCTGTGGGCTATGGTTTTTTAGGTACGCGGACGTGGCTCAGTGGTAGAGCATCACCTTGCCAAGGTGAGGGTCGCGGGTTCGAATCCCGTCGTCCGCTCGCAGATGAGCGCTTCTTGGCTCTGGTCTTCTTAACGCGAAGTCGCCGGATCAGAGATAGGCTGCGCTTACTCGGTGGAGTGGCCGAGAGGCGAGGCAACGGACTGCAAATCCGTCTACACGGGTTCGAATCCCGTCTCCACCTCTAACTCGGCTCTCCAGCCGAACTCGGGCGATTGGCGCAGGGGCTAGCGCGCTTCCTTGACACGGAAGAGGTCACAGGTTCGATTCCTGTATCGCCCACCAGCAGACTTTGACGGCGGTTTTTTGAACCCCAACAGCAACAGAGGTCAGGAGTCGCGTGTCCGAGTCGGCAGTTTCCCAAATCGAGCTCATTTTTGACGGTGTCGCCCAGGAGGGCCCCGTGGGTGTCACCGGCGCCGACTTGGTCGGCAACGATCGGTCAATTGTCGTGGTTCGTGTCAACGGGGCGCTGACCGATTTGGACCAGCCCTTGGCCGCGGGCGACGTGGTTGAGCCGGTCTCGGTGGAGTCTGAGGACGGGCTTTTCGTGCTGCGGCATTCCGCGGCCCACGTCGTCGCACAAGCCGTGCAAGACCTGTTCCCAGAGGCAAAACTGGGCATCGGGCCACCGATCAAGGACGGCTTCTACTACGACTTCAGTGTCGCTGAGCCCTTTTCAGGTGATGATCTGACTGCGCTGCAGAAACGGGTTGTGGCGATCTGTAAGTCGGGACAACGGTTCGTGAGGCGCGTGGTTGACGAGGACGAAGCGCGCGTGGAGTTGGCGGACGAGCCATTCAAGCTGCGCCTAGTGGGTAGCGAAGGCGGCTCAGATGTCATGGAGGTGGGCGGCGATGAGCTGACCATCTACGACAATCTCGACCGCAAAGGCGAGCGGTGTTGGGGCGATCTCTGCCGCGGCCCCCACGTGCCGAACACGAAGTACATCCCGCCCAACGCGGTCAAGATCATGCGTTCCGCGGCCGCCTATTGGCTCGGAGACCAGGACAACGAGCAGTTGCAGCGCATCTACGGCACCGCTTGGCCGGACAAGGGCCAGCTACAGGCATACCTGACGTTCCTGGAAGAGGCGGAAAGACGCGATCATCGCCGTTTGGGTAATGAGTTAGACCTGTTTTCGTTTCCGCCCGAGGTTGGCTCGGGCTTGCCGGTCTTTCACCCCAAGGGCGGCAAGATCCGCACCGTGATGGAGAACTACTCGCGGGAACAGCACGAAGCGGCGGGCTACGACTTCGTCAGTTCACCGCACGTGTCCAAATCCGCGCTGTTCTCCCAGTCTGGCCATCTGGATTGGTACGCCGATGGCATGTATCCGCCGATGGAGCTGGATGCAGAGATCGCCGCCGACGGGCATGTGAAGCGACAGCCGCAGCAGTACTACCTGAAACCGATGAACTGTCCGATGCACAACCTAATCTATAACGCCCGTGGTCGGTCTTATCGAGAGCTGCCCCTGCGGCTGTTCGAGTTTGGGACTGTCTATCGCTATGAGAAATCCGGTGTTGTGCAGGGCCTAACGCGTGCCCGTGGCTTTACACAGGATGACGCTCACATCTACTGCACTCCCGAACAAATGCCCCATGAGCTCGACTCGCTGTTGTCCTTTGTCTTGGACCTGTTGCGGGACTACGGCCTTGATGATTTCTACCTAGAGCTGTCCACACGGAACCCGGAGAAAAGTGTGGGTGACCAAGCCGAGTGGGAGGCCGCCACGTTGGCACTGCGCGAAGCCGGTGAGCGGCAGGGTTTGGAGCTGGTCCTAGACGAAGGTGGAGCGGCGTTCTATGGGCCGAAGGTCAGCGTGCAGGCAAAGGACGCCATTGGTCGCACATGGCAAATGTCGACGATTCAGGTGGACTTCCAGTTGCCGCAGCGCTTCGACCTGGAATACACGGCCGAGGACGGGTCTCGCCAACAACCCGTCATGATTCATCGCGCCCTGTTTGGATCGATCGAACGTTTCTTTGCCGTCCTCTTGGAGCACTACGCCGGTGCATTCCCAGCCTGGTTAGCGCCTGTTCAGGTCGTCGGGATTCCGATCACCGACCAGCACATCGGCTACCTGCAAGAGATCGCAGCGCAGTTGCGGCAACAGGGGGTCCGGGTGGAGATCGACGAGTCTTCAGATCGCATGCAGAAGAAGATTCGCAATGCTCAAAAGCAGAAGGTTCCGTTTATGCTGTTGGCTGGCGACGCGGACCGCGACGCCGGTGCGGTGTCTTTCCGCTACCGAAACGGGGAACAGAAGAACGGTGTGCCGATTGCGCAGGCCGTGGCCGAAATTGTGGACATCATTGAGTCCAAGAGCAATCTTGATCCCACCGCACAGTCCGCTCGTGTTGAGGCTTAGTACGGTCGAGTTGTGAACGAGTCTAGCGATCCGGAGTCCATCCCAGAGCCGCAGATGCAGGATGGCCTAGAGCGACTCTGGACGCCCCATCGGATGGCCTACATCAAGGGGCAGGACAAGCCTGACGACGATCAGCCTGGACCACAATGCCCGTTTTGTCGCATTCCAGGCTTATCCGATGCCGAGGGCCTGATCGTGGCACGGGGTCAGGCTGTCTTCGCGGTGATGAACCTCTACCCCTACAACAGCGGTCATCTGCTGATCTGCCCCTACCGTCATATCGCCGACTACACCGAACTCACCCATGAAGAGGCGATAGAACAGGTGGAGTTTGGTCAGAAAGCGATGCGCGCCATTCGGATCGCGATGGCACCACACGGTTTCAATCTCGGCACCAACCAAGGCCCGGTCGCCGGCGCTGGAATCGCCGCTCATCTGCATCAGCACGTGGTGCCGAGGTGGGGTGGCGACGCCAACTTCATGCCAGTAATTGGCCAAACGAAGATTATCCCTGCTGAACTCAGCGATACCCGCGACCAGATCGCTACCGCGTGGGCCAGTTTGGATTCGGCATAGCGCACACCGAGTGGCCGCTTCAGCCGATGGGGTTTCTCCCCTGAAGTGCTGTCGCGGACGCCACACCCTTGCCAACCAGAGACGGCGTGTGAGGTTGGGTAGCATCAATCCGGTACGTAGAACAAGATCGGAGAGCCATGCTCAACAATGCTGATGTCCGGAAGGGCATCGCTAAGTTCATCGATCCGGTGGCGAAGAAGCTGTTGGATATCGGTGTGACTCCCGATGCGATCACGTATGTGGGGACGTTGGGTGTCAGCGCCTCGGCCCTGTGGTTCTTCCCACGCGGCCAGTTCACGATCGGGGTCATCGTGATCCTGCTCTTCGTCTTTAGCGACCTACTCGACGGCACGATGGCTCGAATGTCCAATCGTGCCGGACCCTGGGGGAACTTCCTGGATTCCACCCTGGATCGCATCGCTGACGGCGCGGTCTTTGGTGGCATTCTGATCTACTTCGCGACGCAGGCCGAACCGTTGGCGGCCGCAGCGACCTGGGTTTGTCTGGTGGGTGGTTTCACGATTTCCTATGCGAAGGCCCGGGCGGAGAGTGTGGGCGCCACCGCCAATGTGGGGATCGCCGAACGTGCCGAACGCTTGATTCTGGTGCTGGCGGCCGCGTTCATCGCCGGATTCGGGGTTCCCTGGATTCTGCAGGGGGCTGTGCTCCTCTTGGCGATATTGGTGCTGATCACGATCGGCCAGCGCTTCGCCAAGGTGAAGTCTCAACTACATCCAATGCGTACATCCGGCGCCGGCCCGGACGCGCCCGCGGACGGAGATGATGCATCGTGATGGTGGCGGAGTGGTTCACCTACTACGGCTACTCACTGGGGTGGTCGACCGTTCGGAAGATGAGCGACAAGCAGGCGTACGGCCTGTTCGACAAGTTTGCTGACCGTGCCTGGAAACGGGGCGGCAAGTCGATCAAACAGTACGAGAAGAACATTCATCGCGTCCTGCCGGACTCAACGGCCCGGGAACGATCGGAGTTGGCGCGGTACTGCATGCATAGTTATGCAACGTACTGGTGTGATGCCTTCCGCATGCCCGACTGGAGTCCGGAACGGATTGCCGGTCTGCCAGTAAGCGGTGTGGAGAACTTGGAACGCTCCATGGCTACCAGCGACGTGTCCCCAATCATTGTGGTCCCACATTCGGGCAATTACGATGCAGGAGCGGCTTTCTTGGCCGCACATTATGGTTCGATCACCACCATTGCCGAGAGGCTGAAGCCAGAGAAGCTGTTCGACAAGTTCGTGGACTTTCGGGCCAGCAATGGCGTGGAGGTAATCGCCGCGGGTGACCCCAGCGCCATGACGCTCTTGGAAGAGCGGGTTCGCGATCAAAAGCTAGTGGGTATCGTGGGTGAGCGAGATTTGTCACGCAGGGGAATCCCCGTCGACTTCTTTGGTACCGAGGCTCGCATGCCAGCCGGCCCAGCCGTGCTGGCGCGGCGTACGGGGGCACCGCTTCACGCTGCGTCCTTCTGGTACG
>JAHZKU010000154.1 GCA_022600255.1 Actinomycetes bacterium
ATGCAGGCATTTCCTACTGTATGGAAGCAACCTCGGCGTCAGGATTGGTCTATCAGTACAGCTCACCAGGTGGGTTGACCAACGCTGGCGAAGTTGACTTTGTTGCCTGTGCGGGTCCGTGAGAGTAGAGGTTCACGAGTCGCCTGAGTCCGGCACTAGCTAGGATTCAGCGACGACGCCAAGAAGGTGGGTCTGGGTTTGCCCGGGCCCACCTTCTTGCTGCTTGGAGCGTGGTGCCGGTGAACGGTGGCTACCCGCCAGGAGGAACTTTGGGGTCAGTGTTGCCGATCGCTCCGGACGAGCCGCACTTGGACCACATGAAACGCGTCGTGGTCCCCGAAACATCTGGATGGGTAGATAGGCTCAACTCCCCGAGCTAGTTGCGCACAGGTGGCCCGGGGCCGCAGCCCTCCGTCGGGAGGCGGGGAAGTTCCAGGCGTCGACCGGCGCCTGACGTGGATGTGCGACCCTCACCCCTTGCGCCGTGAAACCTCGCTAGGGCAATCCGGCGGAAACGAGAACTGCTCGGTCAAGACAGGAGTGGAATCGGTCGATAAAACTAGAGTGATGAACACTCCCCGCGTCCGTATGCCCAAAAGGGCACAAATGGGCGTGGCGGGAGACGAAGCTGGATTCACGCTAGTCGAAATGGTGGTGGCTCTGGCCATCGCCACCGCGCTGTTCACGGCGTTGGCCTACGCGGCCATTGGCGCTCTCTCGGCGACGAACTCTGCCCGCGCGAATCAAGAGGCGGCCGACCTCGCAAACCGCGTCCTTGAAGATACCCGGCAGATGAGTTGGGGTTCCTTGGGTCACGACCCGGCTGGGGTCGATTGTTCGGATGCTCGGCTCAGTAGTTGCGGCGGGCAGGCCGAATACAACGGTGAGGAACTCGTTCAAGTCGCCGGTGGTATTTCCGGACAGGTGACCCAAGACACCACCAACGTGATCGACTACACGGTCGCTCGATATGTCACCACTCCGGCAGACGAGACGGGTGACTACCGACGTGTCTCCGTGGTGGTGCAGTGGGACGACAAGGGAGCGATTCGAGAACGCAGCAGCGCTACGGTCATCACCGAATCGACGCGCGGCCTGCCATTGCCGGACTTCACCCTCACCCCGTTTCTTGGCACCGGCCAGGAAGTCAATCCCGGTGCGACCGCAGCTTGGGGCTTTGAAATCACTAATCAAGGTGCGCCGGACCAATGGAACATGACCACCAGCTTTTTGATGGAGCTGCTCGGGGTGGAGTTCTACTTGGACAACGGTGACCGTGGCTATTCCTCTGCTGATGACACGGTTCCGCTAGTGGACAACAGTAGTGACGGTATCGTGGACACTGGCCTACTGGATCCGTCGGAGTCCATCATCGTTTGGGCCGTGTTTGTGGCGCCAAACTGGGCTAGCGACGGCGTTTACCAGGCCCCAGTGACGGCAACATCGGTTGGGCAACCGGGAGCGGCTTCGGCGTCGCAGACGGTAACCTTGACGCTGACGATTACCAGTGGGGTAATCTCCGCGAGCCCGACTCCTTCAACTTCCCCGACCGGAACCGAATCGCCAACGCCAACCCCGACGGGTGTGGACAACAGCGTCTGTACGGATACCGATCCCGCGCCTGTCCCCGACGCGGCAGGCGGCTATTCGCGTTTCGAGTACGTCATGCACAACTCCGGGAATACCTCTTGGCCCACATTCCCGCTGCCGGCGACGGACCCTATCCCTGGGTCAAACGCATTGAAACCGATGGCCTTGAACCAGACGGCTGACTCAATCCCTTCGGGCCGCGAGTTGTCCGAATACTCACAAGATCTGGTCCCGGGTGGGACGCCGGGTCGATTGTTATACGCTGGCGGGTCATTCAGTTCCGGCACAGCACAGGTGGCGGATTTTCAGTCTGGCAACCAGACAAAGGACTACATCAACTCAATCGCCCTGCGCACGTTTGTGGACCAAATCCCTGGTGGATCCGCCGACGTTACCTTGTCTGCTGAGCTGTATGAGTACAAATCTTCTGGTAACCGGACCAACACGCTAGGAGAGGTCTCAACACAAGTCGTATCTCTTTCCCCCTACACATGTACCTCCGGCTTTCAGGAAGTGTCCTTCAACTTTCCGATCTCAGGCACGATGGATTTATCAAATAAGTACGTGCTCGGAGTTCGTATCTGGAACAGCGGTACCGAAACGGTGCGTCTCGCCTACGATCACGAGGACTATACCTCCACACTAACGGTGGTGGAGAAATGAGTCGTCACAACGATCACGACGACGTCAGGCAACCTTCGCAGGATGCCGGGTTCACCTTGGTCGAACTCTTGGTTGCCATGATCATCATTGGGGTCGTCAGTGGACTAGTGGTTACGGCGATGACCCAAGCTTCGCAGACCTTCATTCGCGCTGACGACGAAACCCGGGGTTTGGCCGACGCCAAGGCCGTGCTGGACTTAGTGGCCCGAGACATCCGGGAGTCGCGCGGAGTCGTTTGTGATGGTGGGTTGGCCAATCCCGATGACACGTCCTCCAGCGATCCGCTGTGTGCCGCGCACCTCCAGCTTTGGATTGATGACAACTCTGACTACGCGCAGACGCCGTCGGAAGTCGTGACCTGGCGGTTGAAGCAGGCTGCGGATGGAGAGCACTTTGACGTTTGGCGGGAGACCGGATCGGGAGAGACCAAACTTGTGGCCAGCTCGCTGATCGTCGAGGCACTCTTTGAGTATGATTCTGCTGTTCCGCAGGACGCCTCGCTGGTGAGTATTGAAATGCAATACGACGCCCGCTCCGGGGTTGGCATGGACTCCCGGATCGCCACCACCTCTGCTCGAGTCAGGAACGGGTGATCGACATGGCCTCGGTGACGGACCTGAGAAGACTGCGCAAGGAAGACGACGGGATCGGACTGATCCTAGTGATCGGGGTATCGGTGGTCGTGTTCGGGCTGGTCGCCACCGCCCTGACGCTGGCAGTTAATGCACTGGGCGCATCGCAACAACGGAGCTTCTTCGAGAGTTCACTGGCTTCCGCCGAAGATGGAATCGATACCACGCTAGCCAGGTTGCAGTACGCCTACGATTCCAGCAACGCGGACTTCCCGGTGCCGATGCCGCAGGCCAGCAACCCCGACACGGCCTGTAATGCCAGTGAGGTGTCAGCTTGGGATTCTAGTTCTGGCCAGAGTGAGGACGCGTGGGCACAAACCCAGTTGACCGCCCTGGCCGACGCCCACCCCGAGTGTTTGGAAACCAATGAGTCGGGTCAGTTCATCACGCTGAAG
>JAHZKU010000155.1 GCA_022600255.1 Actinomycetes bacterium
GCCATGCCAGCACGGGCAACACGATCAGAAGCGGGATCAGGCCCAGCGCGATGGCCAAGGGGGCCGCAAAGACCAGGTAGCCAACCGCCAACAGCACCGGGATCGCCGCGATCACCACCGGCACGCTCAACCAAGCCGGTAGAAAGGGTTTCTTCGCCGGGGGTGGCCCTGCTGCGCTGCTGGCGCCCGCGACCTGGGATGTCCCCCCGGAAACGATCTCGCTCCAGGTGTGTCCCGTCCACCACCGCCAAGGTGCCTGCTGCCAAGGGTCGGCATACCAGCCAGGCGGATAGGAGGGCAGCGGATTTTGGGGGAAGTCCCACCCGGATTGTTGGGTCATGGCTCAACCAACGTCGCGGGCGGCGCTGGCTGCGTCCTGCAACCCCTCGCGCATGGTGACCAGTTCGGTGGTGAGTTCCCCCATCACGGCCTCCGCACGTTCCTGCGCTACCGAGTCCGAACCCATGGCCACCACTTCACCCGCTTGGGTGGCCAGACCCTCCAGCCCAACGGCGGCCGAGTGCATGCGGCTGAGCAGGGTGTCGTTCATACTGATCAAACGGTCGATCGACTCACTTTGCGCGTTGATCGCCGCCAAGGTTCGCTCACGTTCGGCACGCAACTGCGGATCCTGCGTTTGGTTCACGTCCATGGCCAGTCGCGCGGCATCGTCACGGAGCCGGTCGGGGCGCGCCGCCGCCACGGACTGCTGCAGCACAGTGGCGCGGCCGGCCAACTCCCGCATGAAGTCAACCACTTCTTCGGCTTGATCATCGACGAGTCCGATCCGGGCATGGAGCCAATCGTCACCGGGGCGGTCGGCTAGCTGCGCCAGCCTGCCAAACGCCACCTCCGCCCGAGCCAGGAGTTGCGCCTGGGGGGAATCCCTTGGCGGGTTTGGAAGGTGTGCTCGGCCAATCTCAACTGGTCGGTTGCGGGCGTTCACCCCAAGAGCAACTTTTGTGGAGAGCACCACCGCGGCCACTCCGACCCCCACGATGATCGCCAGCTCGCCCAATGCTCCAGCCAAAATGGCCCACGCCACACCGCCAGCAGTGCCCGCGATGATCCAGCCCAGCGGATCCTTGAGCTCTTCCCGGCCTGTCATAGAGCTATCCTGCCCAATTCAGGTCCATGATGGTAGTTCGCTGTCGCGCCGCTACCGCCACCGGCCCCGATGCACCGGGTCTTAGAAGTTCGACAGCACACTGGTGAGGACCTCACCAATCGTGTTGGGATCACCTGCGTCATAGTGCCGACCTCGGGAAGCCTGTGCGATGGCTTCCAGGGTCGCAGTGTCAGCAGCTTCCCCGTAACCGATTGTGAACACACGAACGCTGGTGTCTAGGCTCTCACTATCCAACTGCTCGAGGAGTCCGGTCAGATCGGTATCGGGCGGATACTCGTTCTTGCCGTCACTGAGCAGAATGATGGCGTTGATCCGATCCGATTCTAGGGCCTGCACCATTTCCTCCTGCGCCACGCGGAGCGTTGCGTATAGCGCCGTGCCGCCATCGGCCACCAACTGTCCGATGTCATCTTTCATCTGTGGCAGGGTGGTTTTCCCGAAGTCCACCGGCACCAGTTCGGACCAAGGTTCCTGATTGGGGCCCAGATTGGTAGAGAACACCCACAGCCCGATCTCGTCGTTGCCGGCAAACCCGTCCAACGTGTTGATGGCGGCTTCCTGAGCCAAAGCGAGCTTGGACTGGCCCGCCGAGGGGACCGGTTGGCCCATCGAACCCGAAACGTCCATCACGTACAGCACCCGGGCGCGCTTGCGCAGTTCATCCCAGTTCTCCAGGACCTGCGCCAGCACCGGTGGCGCCGGTGGAGACAGGACGTTGGATGCACCAGCCGGAATCAGACCATTGTCCAAGTTCAGGACATCCCCAGGGGTGCCATCGAAGGTCCGGAAGCCGGCGTTGGTGAAGACCTCCTGTTGCTCGTCAGAGCGGAGATACTCCAAGAAATCTCCGGCCGCCGCACGTTTCGCCTCAGAAACCCAGTCCGTGTCTAGCACTACCCACGGGTTGTCCGAGAGCAGGGTGCCATCGCTGGGATAAACCGCAGCCAAGGGGACACTTGGTGGTGGCTGTTGCCCAGCCGTTGCTGGGTCACCGGTGGGGTTGCCCCGGTTGTAGTCCAAGACTGATTTCTCCTCCACAGTTACTGCGGACACGTAGGTGAGGCCTTTGCCCGCCGCCGCTTCTCGAGCCATGGTGTCCAGAAACGTCAGCGTGGTGTCGCCGTAGTGGACCACCGCGGACTCCAGATTCTTAACGAACTTCTCCGTCGCCGGTGCCTTCACCTGCTTGATCGTCAGGTCGCTAGAGACGCCAGTCGCCGCGAAGTAGGACGCGATCGTGGCGTTCAGCCCAGAGGTTGAGAAGTTGGGGTTGGTTTTGCCGAGCTTGAATCGCCCCCACTCAGGATGCCCTTCGGCGGCCCAGCCTTTTGGATTCTTGGCCAAGTCAGCCAGGTCAGACCAGCCGATCTGCTTGTCGGGCCACCCCAGGGTCTCCGCCATCGGCCTGGGCATCGCGATCACAAGGGGAGTCTGCACCACAGACTCCGCTGATGTAGGAACGATCGCCGGCAGGTCGTCGTCCGCACGCCACTGCCGCACCAGCACGGGCCAAGAGGATGACGCCGGGGACCAGACATCTGGGCGGGTGCCGTCCAAGGTGTCATCCCAGCCACGCGCCAACGCCTGCGCCGTACCACCGCTGGAGGCCGACGTAACCGATACCCGGACACACTGCTCGTTGACCTGGGGCCCGTCATCGTTGTAGGCGGTTGCGAGGTCCTGCAGAATCGCGGCCTTCTCACTTGACGCCGTGACATTCAAGACTGTGCACCCTGACCCATCGGCTCCACCGCCGTCGGCGGAGTCGCTGGAACCGCCGAATGCGAACCAGGCGCCGATCACTAGCAGCAGGCCGACGATGCCAGCCGCAATCAGCGTTAGGGGAGATCTTTGAGTCGCAGCCACAGCTGTCCAATCCTTGCGTCCAACAGTCCGACCCGGCACATGTGAGCCGATATCTTCGTCAGTACCACGGCCGGCCCGCTAAACGGCAGATCCGTGTTACCACCAGCGAAACTGCTGGTACTCACAAAACTGCTGCCACCGACGACACTGCGCCCGCTGGCCTGCGGGTCCAAAACCCGCACGCGCCCGGCCTGTCGGTGCGCTGCGTACACACCAGTGTACGCAACGACTCCAAGCACAAGTTCGGCCTGAAGCGGCCGTAGACCGATTCAGTTGATACAACTAGAAGCATGCAGACCCTCGCCCAACAGCAACTTGACCAAACCCCGGCCCTAGCCAAACTTAATCTTGTGGTCGAGGCGGCGGACCGCAACACAATCAGGCTGCGCTTGCCACTGGCAGGCAACACCAACCACTTCGGCGCGATGTATGCGGGGTCACTGTTCTCGCTGGCGGAGTTCCCGTTTGGGGTGCTTTTCCTGAACGAGTTTGCCGAGAAACCCCTGCTGCCGCTGATTGGTGAGATGAGCATTCGTTACCTCAAACCCGTCGTCACCGATGCCACGGTGACTGTCACCGTGTCGGACGAAGAGTGGGCCGAGATCGAAGCCAAGACTCTGGCGGACGGCAAGTTCAAGTTCGAGCGCACCGCAGAAGTGGTTGATACGACCGGAGACGTCGTCTGCAAGACCACCGGAACCTACTTCTCCGTGATGAAGCCCACCTGAGCGAGCCGACGGACCGAGCGGCACGCCACTGGCGGATCGCACGCGTGCTCGTTGGCAACCGCGCGGGTCGCTGGGGTCGCAGGGGTCTTTGGGTTCTCGAAGCCTTTGCCCTTGGGAGTGTGACCAGTCGATGCGGCGCTCGTCCCGACGACTGTGACTGCTTGGCCGGCACTCGCCGTCACAGACAGCCGACGGCGGGGCGGTCCACCAATGGGAAGCTAGGGGCCAACGCAGGCCGATCCCGGGCACCTGTCAGGCCGAAGCCGTGCTCGAGAAGACGTTGATCACAATGACTCCACCGACGATCATGGCCACTCCCAGCCAAGCCCCAAGGTCGAGTTGCTGCCCGAACACCACCCAGCCCACGGTCACGATTAGGGCTGTCCCCAAGCCAGCCCAAACCGCATAGGCGATGCCCACATCGATCGTCTTGACTGCAAACGAA
>JAHZKU010000156.1 GCA_022600255.1 Actinomycetes bacterium
ACCCGGTGACCCGGTGACCCGGTGACCCGGTGACCCGGTCGCCCTATGACCGTGTGGGAATGGATGCCGTTCCCGGCCTAGGCAGAGCCCTCCGATTGTTGTCCCGCCGAGGGCTGGGCGGCGTCACAATCGGAGGGTTCGCTCAGCGGACTGAAAACTTGTACTTGCTCTTATTGCTGTTGTCGAGAATGTCCTTGGCTTTCACAACAACGGTGTAGTTGCCGCTCCGCAGCCTTTCGTTGACCCTGTGGGTGAAAGGCTCGTCTCCCTGGCTCACCGTGACCCACCGTTTGGCACAACCTGTCCAGCTGGACAGCTTGCCATTCGACTTCAGGTGTTGGCAGCGGCCGTCACGCTTGACCTTCGTGCTGAGCTTGACCTTCTGAATCCCAGACGGGTCGGTGGCCACGCCTTTGAACCGCTTGACCTTTTTAGCAGGATGTGAACGATTTGCTTTGGGACGGCCCTTCATCTGGATCGCGGGGCCAGCGTTGTCGATCTGGTCCTGTGGAACCTCAGGTGCCGGCCCAGCCGCCAACCAGTCCGGCCAGTTCGCGTAGACGCCGACCTCAGAGACCTGTTCGCGGTTCTGGCCGTTGTAATCCATGATGTGGATTGCGGGCCGTTGGCCTGGGAACTGCCCGGCAAAGGCGATTCGGCGACCGTCGGGGGAGTAGGTCGCGGCCTGCTCCGAGAGGCCCGGTGTGTTGGTCACGCGGGTCTTGACCCCGGCCCCGATCGTGTACCAGTAGATGTCCCAGTCGTTGTTGATCTTCTCTGAGAACAGCACGCGGCCATTGTCGGGTGAGTACGTGGGATTGTTGACTTTGTTGGCCGTGCGATAGATTTCGCGCTCACCTGATCCATCGGCGTTCATCTCGAATATGGAGTACATGCCGAATCTATTGCTGAGAAACACCACCTTCTCACCATCGTGCGAGTAGCTGGGTCCATAGTTGGAAGCTGTGGACGTCAGGGTCCGCTTCAGCGCACCGCGGGGGGTCATGGTGGAGATTTGCGAGCGGCCCGCATTGTCTGTGGATGTGTAAGCGATTCGGTCACCCTTGGGAGAATAGTCTGGGTCCTCGTCCATGGTGTTGTTCGTGGTGAGCCTGCGCGTACCGTCCTCATCGTTGACGTAAATCTCCCGTCCTGCGGCGCCGAGGTTGGCTTGGCCTTTGTCCGAAGCGAATGTCAGTGCTCCACCACCGGGCGCCCAAGACGCAGAGGTGTCGTTGCCCGCTTGGGTCATCCGGCCACCTACTCCGTCGAGGACCTTGACGAAGACCTCCATCTCAGCGCCATACTGCTGCGACCAGATCATGGCATCTGGCAGTTCGTCCTGGCTTGGGGCCGCGTTGGCGGGCTGGATCGCTGCCGTCATCGTGACTGCGGCGGTGGCGGCGACCCCCAGCCCGACTGCGAAGCGGGTGGCGCGGTTGCTGGTTCGGTTTGTTGTATTGAGGTTCATCATCACTCCCATGTTCTTGTAAGAGGGACGGCGCGGCCCGCCCAGCGCAGCGGTTTTGCAGCGACGTCACCTGATTGGGGGTATCTAGGCGTGATTCGGTGGTGATGCGCAATCTGGTTCCCGCAGCGCGCTGTGTTGGCCGGACGATTCGGACTGGACGATCCGCACACCCCCTGGGGTATATTCATTGACATGGATCATTTTCGGAAACTGCCCACGGGCGTCTCGCTTGCCGCCCTTGTCCTGAGCGCTGGACTTGTTGTCGGATTCACCTCTGGGTGTAGTTCCACCACAACAGAGTCGGAGGATCCGCCGGCCGCGACAGCGACACAAGGCACCAGTGAGGTGGTTTCGGCGGATGAATTTGCGAACGTCATCGCCGAACCCAACGTCGTAATCCTGGACGTGCGTAGCCCTGAGGAGTTTGCCGAGGGTCACATCGAAGGCGCTGAAAACATTGACATCAACGGCCCCGACTTCGCCGGTGAAGTCGCCAAGCTCGACCCGAACGTCACCTACGCGGTCTACTGCCGCAGCGGCAATCGATCGGCGCAGGCCGTCTCGGTCATGGTTGACCAAGGGTTCACTAGCTTGTACGACCTTGGTGGCGGAATCAGCAGCTGGGAGTCCGCGGGGTACCCGGTCGTCTAGTCGGCCCCAAGGGGCTTATCCGCCCCGGGGGGATCGGGTATTGCATCGACTCTGCACAGTCGGTATTCGGTTGCCCTTCGGGTCGTGTCAGCGTCAGAGATCAGTCTGATGAGACTGTCGCGCAGCGGACGCGGTTCGTGAGTTTCCGGTTGGACCCCAGATTGCTGCCGTGACCTCGTAGGGTGGCGGCAAGCCCTGCGACGGGTCAACGCTGTCCTAGCGAAGGAGCCCTAGTGACCAGTGCCTGGACTATCCACAAGAGTGCCGCGGTGCTTGTGGCTGCTGCTGTGCTGACTCCAGCGCTGGTGAGTACCAGCGCGGCGGCTGGGCAGGTCCCGTCGAGACAAATCACGGGCCTCACGATCACTCAGTCTGCGGCAGCCAGCGGGGCCTCGGTTTCGCTGGCTGCACCGAAGCGTGTGGTGCCCTATCGGCCCTTCAACGTGACTGTCACTGCGACAGCCCCAGGGCGACTGGTGATCGACGCCCTGCGGTCCGGCGACAAGCAGTCAACGGTGGCCGATCAGTGGGTTCCGGCCGGAACCGAAACCTTGTCGGTCCGGACAAAGTGGTCAGACGTCCGCGGGCTCTCCGCATCTCTGAACCAGGGGACTGACGGCCAAGCCAGCGACGAGTTAGCGGTAGCCACGAAGCGATCCGCCTATCCGGTGGTCGGCCGCGTGAAGCACAAGGAGTTGGGTTCGAGTTGGAAGCCTGGATGTCCTGCGCCGGCCCCGGTGCTGCGGCGCATCAACATCAACTATACGAGTTACTCCGGGCGCACCAAGCGCGGTGAGATTGTGGTGCACAAGCGGGTTGTGACGACCGTGAAACGGGCCTTTAGGAAAGCCTACAAGAAGGATTTTCGGATCAAGAGTATGATTCCGATCGACAGATTCGGCGGGTCTGACAACCGTTCGATGCGCGCAGACAACACCAGTGGGTATGCCTGCGGAAAGTACGAATCTGGTCGCTGGGCTCGGCATGCCTATGGGGACGCTGTGGACATTAATCCCCGGCGCAATCCGCACGTCTTCCCAGACCGGCTCTTGCCTGGGAATGCCGAAGCTTTTGTCGATCGCAGTAACAAGCGCAAGGGAATGCTGGGCAGGAAGAATCCGGTGACGCGCACATTCACCAAGGCCGGTTGGACTTGGGGTGGGGACTACCGCAATCCCGACTACCAACACTTTTCTCTCACCGGTGGCTGAATCCGTGCGCGATAGAATCACTGCACACCGTTGGTAAGGTTTGTCAGGTTGTCTCCTGTCTCACGTTGCCGCCAGGACAAAGGAGCGGCCATGAGCACGGCAACTGAACAGTCCGGAGCCCCCAGCACGGTGTCGAGAGTGGATGGCGTCGACACGCAACCGGAACAGCACATGCCTGGTTCAGGTGAAGGTCGCCGGGCCTGCATCATTGGTGC
>JAHZKU010000157.1 GCA_022600255.1 Actinomycetes bacterium
CAGCAGGGCGAGGGGTACCTTGCCGCGACGCAGACTCACTTCGCCAAATGGCGGCCATCGCTGACGCTGGATACGCAGGACTGGCAGCCAGGGATGTACTTGATCCGCATTAAGGCCAGTGATCGCAACGATTGGTTTGTGCCGCTGGTCGTGCGATCAGCGTCGGTTTCGGGTCGATTAGTGTTCGTGATGTCCGACCTCACTTGGCAGGCCTACAACAACTGGGGTGGCCGATCTGCCTACGAGGGGCCGGGTGGGCGCCCGGATCGGTCCCGCGCCGTTTCCTTCTCCCGGCCCTACGCAAACGGCTCCGGTTCCGGGAAGTACTTGGCCCACGAACACCCGGTTGTGGTGTTGGCCGAGGCGGCCGGTTTTCCGGTCTCATACGTGGCTGCCAGCGACATCGCGCGCGGGGATGGGGTGTTGGCAGGCGCCGCGGGGGTGGTGTTTCTTGGCCACGACGAGTACTGGACCCAAGACGAGCGCGCGCGAGTCACGCAAGCGCGGGATGCCGGCGTTGACCTGGCTTTCCTCGGGGCGAACACCATGTACTGGCGCGTGCGGATGGATTGGAACGGCCCCCAGCAGCTGCCGCTGGAGGTGATCTACAAGTCTGCGGCCGAAGACCCTGTTGGCGGTGCCGAATCCACGGCGCGTTTTCGAGATCCCCCGCGCGGTTTAACGGAAAGGGAACTGATCGGCCAGCAGTACGAGTGCTTCCCGGCCACCGGCAAGTTCACGATCGCGACGCCACGGTTCTTCGGTTTTGCTGGCACGAATGTGCAGAAGGGGGACACGATCCCGGCCATCTTGGACATCGAGGTGGATCGGGCCTACCCAGGTGGACCAACGCCGAAAAACCTCGAAGTTGTCGCGGCCAGTCCGACTAAGTGTGATGGGGCGGCAACAACGAGCACCGCCACCTATTACACCCACAGTTCCGGCGCAGGCGTCTTCTCCACGGGGACCATGGGCTGGGTTCTGCGCGGCTTGCGTGACAGCGCGCCGACTCGAGCCTTCGACTTCACCAGCAAAGTCACGTTGAACATCATGAACGCCATGATTTCTGGCCAGATGGGGGCGCAGTTTCCAGCATCGCCGAACCTGGACCGGTTTGACCTGCCAAAGCGTAATACCACAGGCAAGGCATGACGGGAAGCAATCAACGGGAATTCTGACCGAGTTTGCCTGTGGATAGTTTCGACGACAAACAGTTTCTCGCTGTACACACGAAATTTACCGATTCCACAGGCTGGGACAGACGAATTGCCTAGTCAGAATGTGTGTCGTGAGAAGCTTCACATCACTATCCCCAGCTAATCCACAGGCGTGTGGACAACTCTTGCGCATACCGTCCACAAGGTTATCCACAGGGTGAACGAAAGCTTGCTAGACAGCAAACAACCGCAGTCTCTATGTTCATGCAGGGCACTAACGATTGCGTGTGCCCTTGCCGGCCTGGAGGCGGCGAGGGCGTTTCGGGGGTTGGGGGATTTCCGTGGTTCCGGGAGCGAGGGGTCGTTTCCGGAACCACGGAAGTCGTCGGAGGCTTGCGTTATGCAGGACGTAGGGGTGAAGGTCCGCGCCAAGGGGCCAGACTCGGGCAGGTTGAGCCGGCGGCGGTTTGGGCCGGTGCATCCGAGCATGATCGCGGAGGCGACTGCTCGACAGGGTCGGGCAGTGCGGTGGAAATGAGAGGACTGGGCGAATGACTGTTTCTGAACTTCCATCTGAGTATGTGGCGAACGCTGTGGATCGCAACCCACCACAGGATCTTGAGGCGGAGCGATCGGTCCTCGGCGCCATGCTGATGTCCAAAGACGCGATCGCCGACGCGGTCGAAACCGTCAGACAGGACGACTTCTACCGCCCCGCTCATCAGAAGATCTATGGCGCCATCACCGATCTCTTCACCCGCGGTGAACCCGCTGACACAATCACCGTGGCCGACTCTCTCACCAGGTCAGGCGATCTAGCCAATGTCGGTGGCGGCTATTACCTGACAACGTTGATGTCCACGGTTCCCACCGCGGCCAGCGCCACCTACTACGCCAAGATTGTGCGCGATCGGGCGATCCTGCGGCGCTTGGTATCGGCCGGTACGCGCATCGTGCAGTGGGGTAACGATGGTGAGGGTGAGGTCGACCAGTTGGTCGATCGGGCCCAAGCTGAGGTCTTTGAGGTCACCTCGCGGCGGACTAGTGAGGACTACCTACCGCTGTCAGAGATCATGGACGGCGCCGTCACTGAGATCGAGGGGATTGCTTCTCGTAGTGGGGAGATGGTGGGTGTTCCCACCGGCTTCACCGACCTCGACCAACTCACCCACGGCCTGCATCCAGGCCAGTTGGTGATTCTGGCGGCCCGACCCGCCATCGGTAAGGCGTTGGCCTTGGATACCCCGCTGCCCACACCACGGGGTTGGACCACCATGGGGCAGGTTCAGACGGGGGATTTCGTTCTTGGCGTGAATGGTCGTCCTGTGCGGGTGAGTGCCGTCACCGGGGTACTGACCAATCGTCCCTGCTACGAAGTGATCTTCAGCGACGACAGCAGGATTGTGGCCGATGCTCAACACCAGTGGGTTACCCAGGGCCCAGATGGCCAGGCGCACACCAGCACCACCGAACAACTAGCGTCCTTGGAGTCAGTTGCAGAGCAGTTTTTGCCAGACGTGACGCCACTCCTCGGTGCAGAATCGGCGCTACCCGTGCCCGCGTATGCGCTGGGCAGCTGGCTAGCGGAACAGGACTGTGTAGGCCTTCCCGAGCCTGGCGACGACGAGCAAATCCAGATGTTTGTATCCGCCACGGAGATGGCTCCGGGGTCGTTGCCCTTGGCGGCGTTGGCCACCCAGTCCGCGCGAACCGCTCACATACCGCAGATGTATCTGCGGGCCAGCGCCCCGGATCGTGCGGCGCTGCTTGCTGGCATTCTGGATCGCGCAGGCATCGTGAATGCCGACGGCTCGATTGAACTCAGTTGCCATTCCCGGCTCCTCGCCAAGGATGTTCTAGAACTGCTCTGCACGCTGGGCCTGCACCCCACTGCGCTGCCGGGCATTGGGTCGGGTGACCAGCCCGCCGTGCCGACAACCCTGCACATCGAAACCGCTGCGACGCTCTTTCGTGTTCCAGCGAAGGACTTGCTCCACAAGGAACGATCGCGAGCGCTAGCTGACAGGCCTCGGACAATCCGGTCCATCAGGCCCGTCGCGAGTGTGCCGGTGCGCTGTATTGAGGTGGACTGCCAGGATCATCTGTATCTGGCAGGTCGGACAATGGTGCCAACACACAACTCCACGCTTGGCCTAGACATCGCCCGCGCGGCCAGTGTGAAGCACGGCTTGGCCAGTGTGATCTTCAGCCTGGAAATGAGCCGCAACGAAATCGTGATGCGGTTGCTGAGTGCCGAGGCCCAGATTCCGTTGCACAACATGCGCTCGGGCAACATGAATGATCCTGAGTGGCGCAAGATTGCGTCTCGCCAAGGCGTCTTACACGAAGCACCGATGTTCGTGGACGATTCGCCCAACATGACAATGACAGAGATTCGGGCGAAATGTCGTCGCCTCAAGCAGGCCCACGACCTCAGACTTGTCGTGGTGGACTATTTGCAGCTCATGTCGTCTGGCAAGAAGGTGGAATCGCGGCAGCAGGAGGTTAGCGAGTTTTCGCGCTCGATGAAGCTGCTGGCCAAGGAGCTCGAGGTGCCTGTGATTGCGATCAGCCAGCTGAACCGTGGCCCGGAGACGCGCAATGACAAGAAGCCAATGCTGAGCGACCTTAGGGAGAGTGGCTCCCTAGAGCAGGACGCGGACATGGTGATTCTGATTCACCGGGAAGACGCCTACGACAAGGACTCAAGTCGCGTCGGTGAAGCGGATTTGATCGTCGCCAAACATCGTAACGGACCAACAGACACGGTGACGGTGAGCTTCCAAGGTCACTACAGCCGCTTTGTCGACATGGCGCGCGAGTAGCTGTGTTGTAGATGTAGGTCCTTGGTCGGCCGGTGCTGGACTGGCTTGGAATTGCGGGTGGGCTCGCGGAGTTGGATGAGTTTTCGCTGGGGGGTTGTGATGGGTGCAGAGGGTTCGGATATCGCTCAGGTGGTGCCGACGTTTTTGGCGGGGCACGAGGGCAAGCCGGTGACGGCCACGTTCAGCTATCGGGCGGATGATCCGTTTGCCGTGGTGGCCAGTTTCGTGGCCGGTGGTGTTGAGATTGCGTGGACGTTCGCGCGTGAGTTGTTGCGGAGTGGGTTGAGTTCTGCGACTGGTGAGGGTGACGTTCTGGTCGCACCAGGTGCGCTTGGTGAAATCGTGCTGACCTTGCGGTCGCCAGACGGTGCGGCACAGTTGCGCTGTGATCGTGCGTCGGTGCAGTCGTTCTTGGACCGGTCCTATGAGCGGGTGCCCTCGGGCGCTGAGAACAGCGAGGTTGCGGTGGATTCGTTTCTGGCAGAGCTTGCCCTCTGACGGAACCGGGTCCTGACTCGCTCGGTGGGAATGCTGCCGCAGTAGTTGGACTGGTGGCGACAGTTTCTGCGCCTACGGGGTGAGTCAAGCGTTCTGGCTCGATGCTCCACAACCGTGCCAAGCTATTCGCCCGTCATTTTGCGGACTTCCTTATCCACCTGCGACTCAGGAATCGGCCCAGTCCTAGGGCCATACGCGACCCAGCCGAAGATCAAGACCGTGATACCCATGCCGAACATCGCCCACCCGGGCCAGAAGTATCCGCCACCCACTAGCCACCAGACGACGACCATCGCTAGCAGCGAGATGGCGAAGATTCCCAGCATGACCTTGAAGGCCCGTTGTCCCTCAAGTCTCTTGGTGGCCTGCTCTCGCAGCTCGTCTTCGTTCACGACTGATCTCCTATCCACGATCACTGCGTATTTGAGTCTGTGGACTCGCTTGGTCGGGCGCCAGCCCTAAGTCACTCGGGTGCCGAAGGAGCTGAGGTCCGCCTAGTCTAAAGGCCGCCAGCGGCTCGACGGGTCATGTGAAGGCGCAGCGGCATCGGTGGGCGACGCCGAAGACGTTGACGCTGCACGAAGAGTCGGCCCTGAACGGGCACCGCATCAAGCGTG
Source organism: Actinomycetes bacterium (assembly GCA_022600255.1). Lineage (GTDB taxonomy): Bacteria > Actinomycetota > Actinomycetes > S36-B12 > JAHZKU01. Next base: position 5,098 of record JAHZKU010000157.1, read on the forward strand.
TGGCTGGCGGGTCGGCGTGGGCGATCAGCAGCCGGATCGACCCGCACTTCACTGGTGAGCAGGTGGAGCGGAACCAGGCGTTCTTCACGGTGCTGCGGTATAGCGGGCTGCGGTTGACGGAGGTGTGCTCGTTGATGACTGTGGAAGAGTCCGTTTCCGAACGTGACCGACTCCCGTAGGAGGGCTGCCGCAGCGGTTCGAGCGGTCCAGGTTATCCCATCTGGGCTGGTCATCACGCGATTGCTCCCGTCGTCAGCTACGGCCACAAGAACCCCGTTGCCGAAGACAACCGAGCGCCACGAGTTCGCTTCCGAAGCGGAACGGGCGGTCTTCGTGTCACCGGCGGCAGCCTGCCCCACGCCCGGCACCAACAGCGAACCGAACGCCAGGGCCACAGCGATAGCAAAGAACAGGAAACGACCTTGAGCGCGCAACAGCAAAGCATCGTACTGAAAACCCAGCCAGTGACGCCCAACGGATGGCGGCTGATTGGATGGCGTCCCAATTGCGCCTAATCGTGAATCTGTACCCCTTGAACTGAACAGGGCTTGCGGGTGCCAGCATCCTGGTGGTGCATCATGTAGCCGACCATCTCATGGTCTTGCCGATCACGAATCGAACGTGTCGCCCTACGCAAGCTGGAACAACTGAACCAGGCCAGGACCCTCAAGGATCTTCGTATCCCTCCGGGCAACCGACTAGAACCGCTAACCGGAGATCGCAAGGGACAGTACAGCATCCGAATCAATGATCAGTACCGAATCTGCTTCGTTTGGACCAAACTTGGGCCAGACGATGTGGAAGTCACCGATTACCACTAGGAAGGAAATACTCATGGAAGATCGAATCCCACCTATCCACCCAGGCGAAATTCTCAAGCACGATTTCCTAGACGACATGGGAATTAGCGAATATCGCCTTGCCAAGGACATTCATGTGCCCCCGAGGCGGATCAACGAGATCACGCACGGCACCCGCAACATCAGCGCGGACACCGCCTTGCGACTGGACGGCTACTTCGGCATGTCAGACGGCTACTGGATGGGCCTGCAATCGCGCTACCTACTTGAAAGCGAACGAGACCGACTCTCCGACGAATTGGAATCAATCACCCCCCGAGCCTCCTAGGACACCAACGACTCCGAAGTCCTTCGCCAAGATGACCAGCAGTCACTGGCCTACGCGGCCAGGCGCTGGACAGGTACAACTCGGCAAGCAACTCATGCTGGTCGATTCCTCCTTTACCACGCTGCAGATTGCCAGCGGTCCCCGTGAAGACCGGCAGCACCAACAAGGAGGATCACGATGACCAACACAATTGGATACGCGCGAGTCAGCACCGAAGACCAAACACTTGCCATGCAACAGGACGCACTCTTGAGAGCTGGCTGCGCGAGAGTCTTTGCCGAGACCGGCTCCGGTAAGTCCTTGGAGAATCGAGATCAACTACAAGCGGCACTGGCATACCTGAATGCGTCAGATACTATCGCCGTTTGGAGGCTTGACCGCCTCGGCAGGAGCGTTCGTGACCTGATTGACCTTGTCGACGGCCTTCAGCGCCGAGGCATCGAGTTCCGAAGCCTCACTGAGAACATCGATACTGGAACAAGCGGAGGACGACTGGTCTTTCACATCTTCGCCCCATTGGCTCAGATGGAACGAGAGCTCATCTCCGAGCGCACGAAGGCCGGACTAGCAGCCGCGGCTAGACGTGGGCGTAAAGGCGGCAGGCCACCGGTTCTCACCGCAGAACAGATTGAGGGAGCCGTCGAGCTGCGAAACACAGGTTCGTCCATCTCCGGCATCGCCCGAACCCTCGGGTGCAGTCGAGACACCATTAGCCGCGCACTGTCCAAAACGAAGTGCACTGAAACCCGACGACCGGTTCCAGCCAAGTCAACACGTCACGACCGGGGACATCGCATTCGCAAGGACAGCCCAGTACGCATCAATCAGCCCGAGCCCTGCCCGCCACGATCAGCCGCGCTCACAGCGCACTGACGTGACAGGGACTGAAAGCTCCCGATGCGGTTCGTTTCGCCGGCCGAAAAACGGGTCCCCGACGCCGCATTGACATTTGCCATCAAATCGCGATCTCCACATTCGATCAGCTGGCGTTAACTGGTCATTGTCGACAGCTCGAATAGGTGGACACCCCTACCCCGCTGTCGTCAAACGGTGGTGGGCTCAACCGGTTGGTGCACCACTATGGAAGTCAGCGATTGATTGGTGGTTGAGATGATCAAGACGTATGGGATGTCGATGGAGGAGCAGGAGCAAGTCTGGGCTCAGCGTTTGTCGACAGCGCGTCAAGCTAGCGGGGATGTGACCCCTGGTTCTGGAAACGTGTTATTGCGTCGGAGCGCCCTCGCCTTTCGTTGCTTGGGCTGGCGACTGGACAGAGCGTACGGAGTTACGTACGCTTAGGGTGTGAGCGAAACCATAACAGCTACTGACGCCAGAGCTGACCTGTACAACTTGTTGACGCAGGTTAACTCGAACCATTCACCTGTCACGATTACTGGCAAGAAGGGGAACGCTGTCTTAGTGGCAGAAGAGGACTGGAACGCGGTTATGGAGACTGTGGCACTACACGCTGTCCCGGGGCTGGTTGATGAGATTGCGGCCGGTCGCGAGGAGCCAGTCGACACCACGCCATTGGCATGGTGACCTACCAACTGGCGTTCACCAGTCGCGCTCGAAAGGACGCCAAGAAACTGGCTCAAAGCGGACTGAAGGCCAAGGCCCAGCAACTGTTAGATGTGGTGCAGGCGAACCCGTACCAGAACCCGCCGCCATACGAAAAGCTCGTTGGAGACCTTCACGGCTGCTACTCAAGGCGGATCAACATCAAACACCGACTAGTCTATGAAGTCCTAGAGGACGAGGGAATCGTACGGGTACTGGCCATGTGGACTCACTACGAGTAGCTCACGTGGACCGACGAACTGTCGGAATTGCACCACTATGTTTTGTGAATCAAGCCGTCGCGTGGACAGGGCCTCACGTTCCCCGCGAGGCCCTGGCGTCATCCGGGCGTTTGTCGGCAGCGGCGGATGTTTCACCTGCCTTCTGTCGGATGTCTTGGCGGACGACCATGTCCGGGGATTTGACTGCCTGTGTGTTGTGGCATGGTGGTGGTCATGGGGGAAGCAGGGGCGCGGGCGACCGGTGCCAGCCAACAGCCAGCCGAGCATCTGACGGTCGTATTCACGCCGCTGGGGGATGTGACGACCAAGAAGATGTTCGGCGGTCACGGCATCTTCGTGGACTCGATCATGTTCGCTTTGGTCGACTCCGCCGGGACTGCGTTCTTACGCAGCGATCCAGCGAGCGCTGAAGAGTTTGAGCAACGCGGTGGTCGCAAACACGCACGCATGCCGTACTGGCAGGTTCCCGAGGACGTACTCGACGACGAGGACGAGTTGTTGCGTTGGGGGACGCGGGCAGCTGACGCGGCCCGCTCGGCCAAGAAGTAGCCCGCAGACGTCTTGCCGACGTCGGCATGTCCATCTTTTCGTAGACCTCCACGGCCCCACCAGTTTCAATCACAGGGCAATTGGCCGCCAACCGGCAGGCTTCCGCCAGACTTCCAGCGGTCACGGTAGAAATCCCACTGATCTTGCTGCCGCCGCCATCAACGACTCCATCGGCCGACACCGTGCACGAGGACGGAAGCGGCCCTCCAAAGTCCACCAATGCCTCGCCGAGGCCAGCAAAGAACGACATCCACGCCGGCTTGTGGGACCTCTGCTCAGCATCGGACAGGTGCTCACCCATCTGTTCCCCGCCGGTGTACACAAAGAGGAACGTCGACATCTCTATCTCTCTACTTTCCATCTCTTCCTCGTGCCTGACGCGCAGCCCCGGTAGCTCCTTGATCCTGGTCGCAGCGCCAGTCGACAAAGGCCGCGACGACGTCAATCCTGGGGCATCAGTGCCGCGAAAGCAGCGGTATCGAAGACGATTCGCTGGGAAACAAGCTTGTCGTCGCGCACGACAGACCATTCGGCCACCAGTACCGACCCGGCACCAGCCGGGGTGGCGACGTTCAGATCGTAGATCGCGCCCACCTCGTCGCCGTCCTCCCACAGGCGGTGCATCGTGAAGCCCTGAAGCATCGGCGCTAGCGGCGCGGTCCCCTCCAGGAAGGCCACCTTGTTGTCCGCTTGGAGCATTGGGCCTTGGAATGAGAACGAGTCATCGAGGAGTTCGGCGGCCCCTTCGCCGTCACCGGACGTGAAGCGGGTGAGGAAGGTCTCGACGGTGCTGGACATAGGGTCTCCGTTCCCACAAGGGGAACGGAGCAGATCACGGCGTCTTGGGGCGGAAGCACCTGGTGGTTCGCTAGCGAAACGAACCGGGATGCCTTCCTCTCCGATCCTGAACACTTCGTGCCTCAGTTTGGCGGCTACTGCTCTGCAAGCGAGGCCCTACACATTCCCATCAAAGGCTCGCCGAAGCGATGGCGCATCGAGAACGATCAGCTATTCCTTCAGGCAAACATCATCAGCTATTCGCTACATGGCCTCCTCAAGGAACGCGCCCATCGACTTGCAAAAATTCCCAACAACGATGAACCGGACTCAAAGTAGCTGCTGAAACCCGTTCCCTTGTGAGAATCCGGAATAGTGCACCCGACCGGGCAAAGCGAGTTGTGGACACGGGAAACGAGAATTCGGTCCAACCAGTCCCCATACGGCCCCCACCTCGACAATCGGCACCTACGGACAGGTCGGATTAGTCGACTCCCGAATCTGCTGTCGACAAACGGTCAGATTCCGCCGCCCAATCGCTCAGCTAGGCTCTGGCGGTGGCTCCAAGTCGGTTCGAGCGAAATCCTGGCCGACGTAGAGCAGCGGCTCGTGTCGAGCCTTGGCTAGGGCATACGAGAAGCAGTCGCCATAGTTCAGTCTTGCCCCACTACCGCTGCCCTTGCCGTACTGCCGGTACGCGCGACGTGCCAGATCGGCTTGATCGGCTGTGACGGGCTCGACTTCGACTTCGGTTAGGAGCTCCTCGACATCATTGGAAAGAGTGGGATCACCACGGCTGTCGACTACGATCCAAAGCTCCACCCAAGTGGCCGCCGACATGTACAGAGGGAGCCTCTGAGACAAGGCCTCCAAAACCTGCTCGGATTCGGGCTCACCGGCCGCTGCGGCGATGATTGCCGACGTATCGATCACAGTCATTTGGGCAGACCCGCTGAGTCGTACAGGTCATCTTCGGACAGTCCTTCTGAACGGCGCCAAGCGTCTTGAATGCGAGCGAGCCTGCGCCTCAACTGGGCACGGTGTTCA
>JAHZKU010000158.1 GCA_022600255.1 Actinomycetes bacterium
GGGGAATGGGAAGTCGTGAGAAGAACTTCTACAACGCCCTGGCCACCCGCATGGGCTACGGAGAGGCGGCAGCGCAGATTCAGGATCTGTACCTCGCCCGCGATTACCAGGGTGCGGCCGAAGCGGTTCCGTTCGAGTTCATCGACAAGACGTCCCTCATCGGGCCTCGGGACCGCATCAAGGATCGGCTTGCCGCCTACGCCGAAGCGGGCGTGGGAACATTAAATGTCGCCACCTACTCTCCTTCGGTGGACGACCGCATCCACGTGGTGCGAACGATGGCTGAGGTACTCGACGAGGCTGGCTTGAGCGAGTGATTTCTTGGTTCGAGGCGATTGTCCTCGGCATCGTCCAAGGGCTCACTGAGTTCCTGCCCATCTCTTCCAGCGCCCACCTATTGGTGGTCTCCCAACTCTTCGGCTGGGAGGATCCCGGGGCCGCGTTCACGGCTGTAAGCCAGATCGGCACCGAAACCGCCGTCATTATCTACTTCCGCAAAGACATCTGGCGCATTATCGCGACTTGGACCCGCTCGTTGGGAGACAAGAGTCTGCGCTCCAGTATCGATGCCCGGATGGGCTGGTACGTCATCATCGGCACAATCCCGATCGGTCTGCTTGGATTCGTTTTCCAGGAACAGATCGAGACGGTGGCCCGAAACCTGTGGTTGACGGCATCGATGTTGATCGGGTTCGGCATCCTGTTGGGGCTGGCGGACCGGTTGGGCAAGAAGATCCGACCGATCGAGAAACTCAACGCTCGCGACGGCATCCTGTTCGGGCTGGGCCAAGCGATGGCCTTGATTCCGGGCGTCTCCCGTTCTGGTGCCACCATCACGATGGGGTTGACGTTGGGATACAACCGAGAAGCCGCCACCCGCTATGCGTTCCTGCTCGCGATTCCGGCCGTCCTCGCCTCTGGGTTCTTCGAAGCACTCAAGATCGGGGACGGGCCAGCGCCAGAGTGGGGGCCCACCATTTTGGCCACCGTCATCGCGTTCATCATCGGCTATCTGGTGATTTCCTGGTTGATTCGCTACATCTCCACCAACTCCTTCATGCCGTTCGTTTGGTATCGAATCGCCTTGGGAATTGGGATCATGATCCTGCTCGGCCTTGGGGTTCTCACCGCTTGAGGCACCGAACCCTCCGGCTGTGCGCCCAGCCAGAACCAGTCGCGACAAGCCCCTGGCATGGCCGCCATAGGTTTAGTTTCGGGTCAGCAAGCCATATGCTGAAAAAATGACAACTGTGTTGATGGTGGCCCATGGTCGCACCACCATTAGCCCCAACGAAGTGCTCGCCGGCTGGCTGCCCGACGTGCATTTGGACACTGTTGGCCGGGAGCAATCCCGGCTCGTCGCAGCACGACTGGCCGAGGTGCGCTACTCGGCATTGCTCACTAGCCCCATCGAGTCCTGTCGAGAAACCGCTGAGATCATCTCGAAACGGCGGCGGCGCGACCTACCAACACACACCGAGTTGGGGATTGCCGAATGTCGCTTCGGCGACTGGACTGGTCGGCCCTTAGAAGTCCTGCGCAAGGAACCTCTCTGGGAAGTCCTGCGTCATCACCCCAGCGCGATGCAGTTTCCCGGAGGGGAATCGCTGATTCAGATGCAGGCCCGGGCGCTGCAATCGGTGCGGGAATGGAACGACAAGCTCGGCGAGAACAAGGCCTACGTCTTGGTCAGTCACGCCACGGTGATCCAGGCGCTACTGGCTGATGCCCTGGGGATGCACTTGGATCTGTTCCACCGCATCGAGGTAGATGCAGGCTCGGTTTCGGTGATCAAGTACCGACCCGTCCGGCCCATCGTGGCCAGAATCAACGACACCGGCGGCGATCTGAGCACCTTTTCCCCAACCCGTCGTCGTCGTTAGCGATCGCGATGCAATCTTGGCCCGCTCCCGGCCTGGCACCACTGCCCGGCACCGGTGATCCGCTGTGCTTGTACGACTCGGCGACCGCCACGATTAAGCCGACCGCTCCTGGGGACACAGCCACGATGTATGTCTGTGGGATCACGCCCTACGACGCCACGCACGTGGGACACGCCGCCACCTACGTGGCCTTTGACCTCATCAACCGCGTGTGGCGCGATGGTGGTCACAACGTGAAGTTTGCCCAGAACGTCACCGACGTGGATGATCCACTGCTGGAGCGGGCGTGGGCCCGCGGCGAGGACTGGCGGGCGCTGGCCGAGCGCGAAACAGAACTGTTCCGAGGGGACATGACCGCACTACAGGTGCTGCCTCCGGACTACTACATCGGCGCAGTGGAAGCGATTCCCGCGATCGTGGAGAGCATTCAGGAGTTGCAGGCGCAGGGAGCGACGTACGAGGTTGACGGCGATATCTACTACCGGATCAGCGCCAGCCCCCGTTTCGGCGAAGTGTCGCGGCTGGCACGTGCGCAGATGCTGCCGCTTTTCGCGGAGCGGGGCGGCGACCCGAATCGCCAAGGCAAGTCTGATCCGCTGGACCCAGTCTTGTGGCAGCAGCAGTCGGGGGACGATCCTGCTTGGGAGACCGAACTTGGTCACGGTCGGCCCGGTTGGCACGTGGAGTGTGCGGCCATCGCCACGGAGTACCTCGGTATGCCGATCGATGTGCAAGGGGGCGGAAGCGATCTAATGTTTCCGCACCACGAAATGAGTGCGGCGATGTCCCAATCGGGGTTGGCGCAATGGCCGTTTGCTAGGACGTATGTTCACGCCGGGATGGTCGGCTATGCGGGCAGCAAGATGAGCAAGTCTTTGGGGAATCTGGTGTTCATCAAGGATTTGCGTGCCGCCGGTGCCGATCCGGCCGCGATCCGACTGGCCTTGCTGGATCAGCATTACCGGCTAGATTGGGAATGGCGCCCAGAGCTGCTGGCGCGCGCCGAGGAACGTCTCGGCCGCTGGCGGGCCGCCTTCGCAGCGGACCAGGGCCCAGAAGCGGCAAACGTCCTGGTGCGTGTGCGACAAGTCCTAGCTGACGATCTTGGGGCCCCCAAGGCACTGGCCGCGATCGATCGCTGGGTCCAGGACACAAACAACAGCCTGGGCAGTGACCCGGAGGCGCCAGCGTTGCTACGGACCGCCGCCGCCACGCTCCTTGGTGTTTCCTGACAGCAGCCACGCGACATAGCAAGAGGCGCCGGCGATCACGCTGGATCTCCGACGCCTCTTGGCTGATTTGTTGTCCTGATGCGTCCCGGCCCTAGGAGGCCGCGCCGTCGGTCTTTTCGTCGTGACCGCCGAACTCCTTGCGCATCGCGGACATTAACTTATCTGCGAAGTTCGCCTCCCCACGGGAGACGAAGCGACTGTAGAGCGCCTCGGTCAGGACCGACGCCGGGGCCGAGGTGTCGATCGCAGCCTGGATTGTCCAGCGGCCTTCGCCGGAGTCCGAAACGCGACCGCTGAACTCGGACAGGTCGCCGTTGTTCTGCAGGGCTGAGGCCGTCAAGTCAAGTAGCCATGAGCCGATGACCGAACCCCGTCGCCACACCTCGGCAACGGCCGGTAGGTCCAGGTTGTACATGTACCACTCAGGGTGCTCCATGGGCGCAGTCTCGGCGTCCTGATCGCGCACCTTCTCGCCTGCGTCCGCATGCTTCAGGATGTTAAGACCCTCGGCGTAAGCCGCCATGACGCCATACTCGATGCCGTTGTGCACCATCTTGACATAGTGGCCAGCGCCGCTCGGGCCACAATGCAGCCAACCGCGCTCCTCGGGGGTGCTCGGACCAGTCCGGCCCGGGGTGCGATCCACGTCGCCCATCCCTGGGGCGACGGTGTCCCAGATTGGAGCCAACCGGTCAACGGCTTCGTCGTCGCCACCGATCATCAGACAGTAGCCACGCTCGAGTCCCCAGACACCACCGCTGGTGCCGCAGTCGATGTAGTGAATGCCCATTGGCTTGAACTTCTCCGAGCGCCGCAAGTCATCGTGATAGCGCGAGTTTCCGCCATCAATGATCGCGTCGCCCTCTTTCATGGCGGCCGCAACTTCGTCGACGACAGCTTCGGTGATAGCACCCGCTGGCACCATGACCCAAACGTTGGCTGGTCCGTCCATCTTGGACACCAGATCCGCTGCGGATGTGGCCGGAATCGCGCCTTCTGACGCGAGCTGATCCACCACTGTCGTATCGGGATCATAGACAACGCAGGTATGACCATCCCGCATGCAACGCCTGACAATATTGGCGCCCATTCTTCCTAGCCCAACCATTCCCAACTGCATGGGATGTTCACTCGCCACAACTAGCTCCTTCCAGCCCAGTTGGCGTAAAACCTTCTTCAGGTCCGCCTTTTCGATAGGTTCAGTCCAGACGCTAGTGCAAGCAGGCACTTGTCGCGCTGTGAACGAAGAACGCGAACTAGATCGGCCAAGAAATGGCTGAAAACAAATGTGGAGAGGACTCGGCCCGTGTCAGATGACAAGCAAGGAGCAGCCTGGGACAAGCTTGGCGAACTCGCCAAAACTGTGGGAGCCGGGAAGATTCGGGACCTGATCAATGGCGACCCGGATCGATCCCAACGGATGGTCAAGTCCGGCGCAGGCATCACGCTGGACTACGCGCGGCAGCGGATCGATGACGAGGTGTTGCAGACCTTGCTGCAACTCGCCGATGAGCGAGGTGTGCTGGAGCGGCGGGATGCGATGTTCCGGGGCGACCACATCAACGTGACCGAAGACCGAGCGGTGCTGCACACCGCACTCCGCCTGCCCGAAGGCGCCCAGTTGAACGTTGATGGCCAGGATGTAGCCGGCGATGTGCACAAGGTTCTGGCCAAGATGGCCAACTTTAGCGATCGGATCCGTAGCGGGGAATGGACCGGCCACACGGGCAAGCGAATCAAGAACGTCGTCAACGTCGGGATTGGCGGTTCAGACCTTGGGCCTGTCATGGCCTACATGGCGCTGCGCGACTACGCCGATCGGGACATGACGTTCCGGTTCGTGTCGAACGTAGATGGGACCGATCTTGTCGAATCAGTGACCGGGCTGGATCCAGCCGAAACCGTGTTCATCATCGCGAGTAAGACGTTCACCACATTGGAGACCATGACCAACGCCGCAGCGGCGCGGGACTGGGTGAAGACGGGCCTCGGCCAAGACGTCGATGTCGCCAAACACTTCGTGGCGGTTTCCACGAACGCAAACGGCGTGGCTGACTTTGGGATCGACACCGAGAACATGTTCCCGTTCTGGGACTGGGTTGGTGGGCGCTATTCGATGGATTCCGCGATCGGCCTCAGCACGATGGTCGCTGTGGGGCCAGAGAACTTCCGGGACATGCTTGCTGGTTTCCATGAGATGGACGAGCATTTCCGGACGGCCGAGCCCAGCGACAACTTGCCCCTGCTCATGGGTCTGCTGAGTGTCTGGAATCGGAACTTCCTGAACTGCCCGACGAATGCCGTCCTGCCCTATGAGCAGTATCTGGTGCGATTCCCCGCCTACCTGCAGCAACTCACCATGGAGTCGAATGGTAAGAGTGTGAAGCTGGACGGCTCTGCGGTCGAGTCCGAAACTGGCCCGATCTACTGGGGAGAGCCTGGCACCAACGGCCAGCATTCGTTCTATCAGCTGATTCACCAAGGTACCAGTGTGATTCCGTGTGACGTCTTGTTCGGTATCAAGACGCTGAATAACCTGGGCAAGCAGCACGACTATTTGGTCGCCAGCGCGCTCGGCCAGGCGGCTGTGTTCGCCATGGGCCGCACCGCAGACGAGGTGCGGGCTGATGGGGTGGAAGAGCGGCTCGTGCCGGCAAAGGTGATGCCCGGCAACCGGCCGTGCAGCGTGATTACCTACGAAGTGCTATCACCGCGCACCCTAGGCCGCTTGGTGGCCCTGTATGAACACACCGTATTCACCACCGGCGCGATCTGGGGCATCGATTCGTTTGATCAGTGGGGCGTGGAACTCGGCAAAGCAATGGCCAACAGCCTAGTGCCGCAGTTAGTGGATGGCGCTCCGGCTCCGCAGACCCAAGATGCAGCCACAACGGCCTCCGTTGCTCGTTACCGCGAACTCGGCGGCTGATCCTGCACCGAAGCGACAGCGCAGCGGATAGCAGCAGAGGAGTTCTATGTCGACGTGCAATCGCAAACACGTTGTGATCACTGGCAGCGCGTCCGGGATCGGTGAGGCCACGATGCTCGCGGCCGCCGCGGCTGGTTGGCATGTCTACGCTGGCGACCGTGGGGGCGAGAATCCCGAGGCCGACGCCAGTGAGAACGTCACCCGGCTTGAGATTGATGTGACCAACCCGGACCAGATTGCCCGTGCCGCGCAGGAGGTCTCCGAACACGTGGGTCCAGCCGGGCTGCAGGGGCTTGCCAACGTGGCTGGCATTGGGGTGCCTGGGCCCATGGAAGTGATCGACTTGGCGAACTTGCGGCTCGCGTTTGAGGTGGACGTTTTTGGTCAAGTAGCCATGACCCAAGCCTTCCTACCGCTGTTGCGCACTGGTCGCGGTCGGGTCGTGTTCATCGGCTCGGTGGGCGATCGCGCCTCCGTACCGTTCTTCGGAGCCTTGACCGCTGCCAAAGCCGCCATCGCCATGATTTCGGAAACGTTCCGCCAAGAGTTGGCCCCCTGGGGCATCAAGGTGATCCTGGTGGAACCGGGACTGATCACAACGGGCGCCGACGTGGCCACAAAAAAGATGATTGAGAATCTCAAGGACTCCTTCACGCCGCAACAGAACGAACTCTATGGGGACACGTTCGCAGCAGCCTCTGACGCGGGTTTTGCCGCTCAGTCAAAGGGCAGTGCTCCAGATGGCGTGGCCGCCACTGTCATGAAGGCCTTCACCAGCAAACACCCGAAGAACCATTACCTAACCGGCAAGATGTCCCACCTCGTCGCCGCCTCGGCGGACTTGCCCAGTACGGCCCAAGATGCGCTGAAGCGCAAACAGTTCCACCTACCTGAGCCCGGTTCGAAGTCCTAGCTGCGCTAGTCGGATTCGCACAAGGATATATGCAGAATGCGCAGGAGATCCTCGGCTTCGCTGACCCCAGCACTTCCGGCGATGTAGAGATCGGGTCGGACTAGCAACACGGTGTCCGAGCCATAGACATCAGCCAACCGGCCGTCCTTATCTGACACCACGACATCGATCTGATTGGCTACGCCTTGGTCCGAGTTCGCCAACTCCGGATTGCGAAGTACCGCGACGACCCGGACACCCAAGCGCTGCAATGCGGCTAGGGTGCTCAGATCTGCCGGCAACGTATCAGCAAACAGATACGCCACGAAGCTCCGGTTGGCACCAACTTGGCTGAGTCGAGGTGGCCGTGCCCAACCTTGACCGCGTCCGTCGTAGGCCACGGTCACTGGGCCGGTTTCCGGAAAGCGATCGCCAGCGGACACGGCGGCTTTGCCCTTGCTGTGAGGCAGATCCTTCACGATGGGGCTCGTGGGATAGGAGATCGAGGTTTCCGCTAACTGGTTGAGGAACCGGCGTCGGATCAGTTCCGTGTTTCCGGCATGTTTGATCACGAAATTGCGCACCATTTCGGTGACCGGATTGCTCAGTTTCATGGCCTTTGTCATGCTGGTCGTCTGCCGGACCACAGCCTGCCCAACCGGATGCCGTTCGTCCTGATACGAATCCAGCAGCCCTTCGGCCGCCGCTGCCGCGCACGCCAGACTGATCTTCCAAGCCAGGTTGAAAGCGTCCTGCATTCCAGTGTTCATGCCCTGGGCTCCAGCGGGGGAGTGCACGTGCGCAGCATCGCCGGCGAGAAATACCCGACCATCGCGATACTCAGGAACCTGACCGTGATGGATGTTGAAGATGGTCAACCAGCGCGGGTTGGTGATGGTCAGGTCAAGCCCGGTCAGCTCTTTGATCAACTGTTCGGTGCTGCGAGGGGTGAGGGAATCCGGGTCGGGAACCTCTTTCGCGTTGGCTAACTCCAAGACAATGCGCCCGCGCGGATTGCTTAGGGGGAACCAACCCAAGAAGTGAGCCTGTGAGCCCAGCATGTATATGTCATCACGATCGAACGGCGTCGTAACGTCGGCATCGACCAACAGCCATGGATCATCGTGGAAATCGCCGATAAGTTTCTGGCCTATCGCGGCGCGTACTGCACTGTGGCCACCATCGCAGCCGATCACATAGTCAAAGCTGACCGTGCTTTCCTCGCCAGAATTCGAGATCAAGGTTGTGTGGACGCTTTCGGGCTGGTTCTCCAGCGATTCCAGGCGAGTTCCGCGCTGCACTGTAACCCCGTTCTGGGCCAAGAACTCGGTCAGCACCGCTTCGGTGTCGGACTGCGGCAAACAGGCCAAGAAGTCGAATGGGCTGTCGATTACATCCGTTGAGGCTTGGAGCAGTTGGTCATCCAAGCCGCCGTAGAAGTCGATTGTGTGCACCAGATTGGCTTTCTCGGTGAACTCACTGGCCAGGTTCAGCGTGTCCAACAGTTCTAGCGTGCGGGCGTGCAGAACAACCGCCTTGGATCGAAGATCCGCCTTGGTGCGCTTGTCAATAATCTGAACGGACGTTCCGTAGTGCGTCAGGAGCGCAGCCATCGTAAGCCCCACGGGACCTGCACCCACCACAAGAACTTGAGCGGTCATCACGTTCCTCTCTTGCAGCAATCCGGTCATGGTGCCCCACGCTATCCGGACAACAACCCACCGTCTTTAGACCCTAGCTAAGCCGAGCGCTAGAAGTAGGGTGAGGGACTTTGGGCCGATCGCAGCGTGGCACTATCCTGAGGCGTAGCTACCCTGATCCGTAGCGACCCTGCCAAATGGCTCTACCACTGGAGAACGTGTGCCTGAACAGTCATTACTCGCCGCCATGCGCGAACGTGTCATCGTTGCAGACGGAGCGCAGGGCACGATGTTGCAGGCCGCAGATCTGGACTTGGCAGACTTTGAGGGACTGGAAGGCTGCAACGAGATCCTGAACGTCTCCCGGCCAGACATAGTTGAAAGCCTGCACACCGCCTACTTCGATGTGGGGGTTGACTGCGTTGGAACGAACACCTTCGGCACGAACTTCGCCAACCTAGCCGAGTACGACATCGTGGATCGGATCTACGAACTGGCTTTGGCTGGCGCCAAAATCGCTCGTGGTGTCGCCGACCGCTATGAGGCCAGTGACGGCCGAGATCGGTTTGTTCTCGGTTCTACCGGACCAGGCACCAAACTGCCGTCGTTGGGACACACCGAATACAGCATCCTGCGCGACGCATATCAGGAGAGTGCCCGCGGACTGCTGGACGGCGGCGTGGATGCGATTCTGGTCGAAACATCCCAGGACCTGCTGCAGACCAAGGCTGCAATCGTGGGTTCCCGCCGCGCCATTACGGCCGCGGGAAGCGACATTCCGATTCTCGCCCAGGTCACCGTCGAAACGACCGGAACTATGCTGCTCGGGTCAGAGATCGGCGCAGCGCTAACATCACTGCGACACTTGGGGGTTTCCGGGATTGGCCTGAACTGCGCCACCGGCCCGGCCGAAATGAGCGAGCACCTGCGCTATCTGGCCAAACATGCCGAGACGGATCTCGTGCTGAGCTGTATGCCCAACGCCGGCTTGCCCGAACTCACCGCCGACGGTGCACACTATCCATTGACGCCCGCTGAGTTGGCGCAGGCACATGATCGTTTCACGACCGAGTATGGCCTGGGTCTGGTCGGCGGCTGCTGCGGCACGACGCCAGAACACATGGCCGCCGTCGTTGCGGAAGTCGCCGGTCGCCCTATTGCGGCCCGCACACCGACTGATCCGCCTTCAGCCTCCTCGCTCTACCAAACCGTCCCATTCCGGCAAGACACGACCTACCTCACCATCGGGGAACGCACCAATGCGAATGGGTCCAAGGCATTCCGGGAGGCGATGATTGCCGAGGATTGGCAGGCGTGTTTGGACATCGCCAAGGATCAGATCGCCGATGGGGCTCATCTGCTCGATTTGTGCGTGGACTACGTCGGCCGTGATGGCGTCGCGGACATGCGGGAGCTTGCTAGTCGACTGGCCACCGCATCCACCCTCCCAATCGTGCTGGACTCGACCGAGCCGGATGTAATCGCAGCTGGCCTGGAACATCTCGGTGGGCGTTCTGTCATCAAC
>JAHZKU010000159.1 GCA_022600255.1 Actinomycetes bacterium
GTCTGTGATGGCTTGTAGCACTTCGGGGTTGGCTCTGGCCATGTTGCCGTTCACGAAAAAGGTCGCCGTCGCGTCGTTTCTCTGCAGTGCCGTCAGCAGTTGCGTGGTGTACGGTTTCGTCGGTCCGTCGTCGAAGGTGAGGTAGAGTACCTTCCCCGTGGGCTGAGTTGGGGTGGGGCTGCTGGTTGGCTCGGGGGTGGCGGATTCGATGCTCGCCGTCGGCGCGGTCGGTAGCGCCGCAGGTTCGGTAGCCGACTCTGGACTGGAGCAGGCGGAGGCAAGCAGCGCAATACCCAGCGCGAGGCCGAAGATGGGGAAGGGACGCACTCGATCAGTGTGCCAGTTGCGGCCGCAGATCTGAACCGCCCTGCGACCTAACGTGGTTGCCCGTTATCGAACTGCCGCACGCTCAAGCGCGACTCATGTCAGGAGACTTCAGGGCTTGAGAGGCAGCGGCACGCTCGGGCGTGAAGTACTCCTCAATTCGCGCATCCGCTTCGTCACCAAACAACAGTTCGCAGGCCTCTCGGAGGCCCGCCGCTTCTCTAATCTCGTCGTAGCCCAGCACTAAGGCGATCTTGGAACGCCGCCGCAAGAAGTCGTCCAGCTTCGTGATCATCTCGGTCTTGGCTGCGTAGAACAGTTCTACACGAACGTAGTCGGCTCCTTCGATGATGTCGTCGGCCATCGTGGGATCATCGCGAATGGCTTCCAGCATGGCAAAGGCTCTCAGCCCGTACCGGCGCCAAAGGCGGGTGGCTAGGGTCTCGAAACTCTTGCCCTTGCGCAGTTTGTTCAGACCCATCAGGCGTGCTTGCCGGAAGAACTCATTCCGAGTGGCTTTGGGTGGCTCGCCGTACCAACTCTTGCCAGTCTTCTCCAACGTGATCCCTAGCTCACGGATTGCCTTGCACACCTCATTGCCAATGTTCACGCAGTCGGTGAGTTTGCCTCCAAAGATCGTGATGTAGGCGTCCTCTAGATCAATCTCCAGAGCGTGTTTGCGCGAGAGTGACGTCCAGTCCGCCTCGTCGCTGTCGTCGTCACTAGCCTCCACCACGAGTGGCCGCACGCCACAACGGGAGGAGATAATGTCGTCGGGCGTGATATCGCGGTCTAGATCCAGTCGAGCGTTGATCTGGCTCAACAGGAAATCTCGATCTTCGTCGGTGACCTCGGTATAGGCCTCGCCGACCCGTTCGTCGGTGGTACCGATCACCGAACGCGGCCCCATCGGGATCACATAGAAGAGACGTTCGGTGTCATCGAAGAAGGCGAGGACCCTTTCGTGCTTAGCAATTCGCGGCACGATCAGGTGGATGCCTTTTGACAACACGATCTTGTGTTTGGTCTTGATGCCCTGTTGTGCGTTGAGTTCGTCGACAAAGGGCCCGGTCGCGTTGATGATGGCCCGCGCCCGGGTTTGGTAGACCTGCCCGGTGTGGGTGTCACGTAGGGTGGCGTGCCACAGGCCTTGCTGCCCTTCGCCGCTGGACCTTTCTGCAGATACCAGCTCGACGTAGTTGACGCAGGTGGCCCCGACGTTTAGCGCCGATCGCACGAAGCTGAAGACGAATCGGGAGTCATTGTCCACGATGTAGGCATCGGAGTACTCGATGGCGCCACCGACCCCATCGGTGTTCACAATCGGCTCGCGTTTCTTGATTTGTTTGCGGTTGAGCAGCGCGGGCGGCTTGGTGAAAAAGTTGCCGATTCCCCAGTATCCAGTGGCACCCAAGGCGGCGAACCACGGTTTGTAGGGGGAGTGCTGGTCCAATGCGGCCAGGAACCGGATTTCCTTCAGGTTGGCCGGATAACTCTTGATGAGCTTGTTCCGCGAAACGCATAGTTTCCGAACGAGTTGGAATTCGTAGTTCTCCAGATACTTGAACCCGCCCCACACCAGGTTGGAGGATTCCATCGATGTAAAACCTGCAAAATCACCCCGGTCAATCATGGCCGTGCTGGCGCCGTGGGCGGCCAAGGCCGCCGCTGAAGCGGCGCCGTTGATGCCGCCACCGATGATCAGCACATCAAAGGTGCCGCCATCCAGTTTGGCGATATTGCTCTCGCGTAGGGCCACAATCTGCTCCTGGTCACTCGCTGGCTTGGGTCGGTATTATCCATGCTTGCAGACCCCGAGCATGGTTACCTGGGATGCGACCAAGTCTGGGCTGATGCCAGCAGTGTTGGCGCCCAAGAGCAACATCTGGAGGGATCAGATGTCGCCAGCCAACGGGTCAGTCGATTCGTAGTCTGCGATTTCCCAGGTGACGTTCCCCAAGTCGTCCTTCTGCGTGACGGCAACTTGATATTGCGTGTTCGCCACGGTGGCTGAACAGGCGAACGACGCACCCGCTGCGATTGCGACGGCGTCCGGGCACTCGACGTAACCGTCCTGTCCGGTCTGTTTTGAGATGCCATCGGCGATCTGCTGCTCAAGTTGCCTCACGTCCAGTGGGGCCCCGGCCAACGAGGAGGGGGACCCCCCTTCCTGCAACTCCCAGACAACGTTGCCTTGCTCATCCTCCTGTGTGACCAGCACTGACGAGGTGTCACCGTAGCTGTCCGTGGCCGAGCAGGCGAAGGTGGTTCCGACGGCGATCCGAACTTGGGGTGGACACTCCACAGTGGCCTGGACGTCAGTCTGATCTGCGATCCCTTGCTCAATCTGCCGCTCGATGTCTTGGGTTAGGAGCTGATCTGGCGGGGTGGATTCGGGTCGCAACGATTCGGAGGTGGGTGATGCCTCGTTGCGCTGGACTGAGTCTGGTTGCCCCGCTCCGACTGTCACCGAGCAACCTGACAGCAGCAGCGCCGCAGCAACAGTCAGTGCCCCTGGCAGCAGCCGAGGGGATCGGAGCGCATCGGGGTTCACGTTTCCAGCGTCCTGCAGTCCCAGGCCCAAAGACACTTTGGCCCACTCGAATGGCGCAAGCAGCGCTGCGCCGATTCGGTGGTTTTCTCGCGTCGTGGGCTAGTTGGCGCGCTCTGAACGAGGCACGACTTCCCCGCCCACGGCACCGGTCTTGGAGGGTTTGGTCAATATGCCTCTGGCCCGCGCTTTCTCGACCCAACGAACGGCCGAGCGTTTTGAGATTCCGTAGCGACTCGAGAGGACCGCAGAGTAGCCGCGCCCTGCCGCGAGATACTCGTGAGCGATCTTCTCCAAGAAGTCATCGTCCAAATCGGTGGCCGCCACGAATGGCTGAACTCCGGCCAGCGTCTGCCAGGTGTTGTAGCAGTCGTCGCTGCCATCGTCGGCCGAGAGGAGGTAGTTGGTGACTACACGCAGAGATGTTTCCCATTTGAACGTGCTCTGCAGCACGGCCAAGTCCAAGCCGCGCTCTGATTCGAAGCGCATATCAAGGATGGCGGGCTTTCCTTCTCGCAACGCGACCGTCGCGGACAGGGTCAAGAGCAACTCCGTATCAGGGGTCGCGCGGACCTCGAATGTGGTTACCACCGGAAAACGCACCTCGGCTCCGGGAGGCGTCGCAGGCCGCCAGCGGTTTATGGGACCCGGTTTCGGGCGCACCTGCCAGCGGATATACAGTTCAGCGCTCATTCCATGAGTCTATTCGGTCAGTGCCATTCGACTCTGATCCCGGACGTGACTCGGGTGGGGTTGAGTCCCCGAGCGGCGGCCAAGACCCCACTGCCTTCTGGGCTGTTTGTGTAGACCAGATCGCCTTTGGAGACGTATTCGACCCAAGCTTCGTGGAATCGCTCGGCGCTGTGGCGGTTACGGCCGAGGACATCCGGAACTGCGTGCCAAACCTCCGCCCGTTGTTGGGGTAGTTGCCGCGCCACCAGATATCGTGGCCAGCCTACTGGCGAAAGGACTTGGTCCATCGCCTCGGCAAAAGTGGCGCTCTGCTCGCTGTTGCCGCTGGCACGCGCCTGGTTGGTTTGGTGCTGTCCCGCTATCGGCTGTTGGGGGCGATAACTTGCCTGCCAAACGCCTTCGCCGTCCGGCTCCACTCGGACCCAATCCGGGTTGAGGGTAAACGCCTTGGCCACAGCCATCCCAATGGCTAAGAGCGTGTCGTCGGCCGCGGTTTGTGCGATGACGCGACGCCGGGCAAATAGCCGAACCCCGGCATCTGCCCCCCAACCCAACATGCCGCCCACGCCCGCCCAGAGCAGAACTTGACCAGGAGGCGCCGCTGCCAGGATCGGCAGGCCGCCCCCAACCGCAGCTCCCACCGTCGGTACTAGGCCGCGAGTCTTGGCGTAGGGACGAACCGAGGCCTCCGTTACGTCGAGTTTGGCGGGGTTACCCCGTTCGCCAATCACCTGGACCACGGGGGTGTCGACGTCGTCGTAGGGCTCGCCAACGCCCCAGAGCTTGGCTACCTCGTCACGTCGCCCGGCCGCGTTCATCATCCGGATGTTGATGTCCGTACGCAGCACTGGAGTCGGTGGCGCGTAGGGGCCACAGTCAGGGTCCACATGTCCGCTTCCCAGCATGATGCGCCCAGCCGCGTCCGCCGCGTGAAACCCCTCGTGTTTGGCGACGAATCGGCGGTAGTCCAAATCGCCTCGCGGATGATCGTCGCTGACACATACCACCGACCAGATGCTGGCCGCCTTGTCTGGTCGGGCTCGATCCATCCTGATCGCCCGACCGCGCACCTGGACCACAGCCGTGCTGGTGGTCGCTGCCGTCAAATCAACGAGCACGTTTAGTGAGACTGCGTCCCAGCCTTCACCAAGTAACCCGCGTGTCCCGATCAGCACCTGCGTCCCGCCAGCCAGGAACCAGCCGGTCACTAGTGGTAGCCAGGTTCGAGGATGCCAGCCTGGGCCCTCAAGCCGGTATAAACCGTGGTCGGGATCAGCGTTCAGCGCTAGGCCGCTGGCTAGGCTCGGGTTCCCGTTGGCCACGAAGTCGCGCAGATCTGTCATGGTTTGCTGCGATCCGGCCACGCTCTTGCCTGTTACCAAGACCGGTTGAGTCTGCGGGAGAGCCTGGCTCAACCTGGCCAATGCCTCCCAGGCAGATCCCGCGTCCGGTTGCAGAATGTCGGCGAGTCGTGCGCTCGGTGTCGCCGCGGCCCGTTCGTGGTCGGTAATGACGCAGGCGCGCAGACTGTCGCCGCGAATCTCACGTTCGTTCTGCACAATTGTGACGGCCGCATCCGCTTTGGCAGCAGAGCGCATCAACACCCGGTCCACCGCAGACTGCCCCTTGCGGGCTCCTCGACTGGTCAGGGTCCAATCAACCGAGCGCAAGGCGCGGCGCAGATTTTTCCACGCCGCCTGGTCCTGTGGGTCCGACGCGCCGGCAAGTACCTGCCGGCCGTATTCGGCAATGAGGGTGATCCAGTCCTCTACGGCCGGGGCCTGCCGGTCAGCTTCGCGAAGAAAGGCACCCTCTGGCAGATCGAACAGTTCCGAGTTGTAGTGCACGCGCAGGATGGCCCGCGCCAACTCCGGGTGCTGCTTTTCGATTGTCTGCCAGGAGACTCCTTTGGTCCCTAGCGCGGTGTCTGGGTGAATCCAGCGCGTTTGGTAGTACTCGATAAAACCCACGGACGCGAAGGCGGGATCGGTCATATCCGTTATGAGCTCGCGCCAGCGGGTGGCCGCGGTCCGCAGGTAGGACTTCTCTGTTTGCGTCGGTCCCACAAAGCGAACGAGCTCGCGATAAGGGGCCAACACTTCGGCTCGCACCAGCGCCGGGGTCCCTACGGTCAGGAGTACCGGCCCGAACAGCTGGTCGGTGAGTTGCTGCTCCGAGTTTGTCAGCCGGTCCCGGGGTGTGGCGGTCAAGGCGACCACCACCGGTGCTGGGGCGGCAGCAGCTTTGGACTGTTCTTCTAGATCAGCAATAACCTCGGCTAGGAGTTCGCCCCACGTGGCCGCGAGATGATGCGCCTCATCTAGCACGATGGTGAGGGGTCCAGCTTTTGCCAGGTCGGTAAGAAATGCCTTGGCATGCCGATGCAGTCGATCCATCTGTCGGGGGGAGCCGGTGGGTCCGGTGAGCTCGGAATCGGAATCGGAATCTGGATCGGAATCTGCCTGGGCATCGGCTAGATCTGGATCGTCGGGGTCTCGGTCCACGAACGAAGCCAAGGCTTGATACGTCAGCACGATCACGTCCGCCTGTGCATCCCTTTCCTCCGTCAGCGACACCAGGTTGGTGCCCAGCAACCGCCACAGATCCACCCATTGCCCTTGGATGGCCGTATTGGGCGTTAGAACCAGGGTGCGCCGGCCCTTTCTCCGGGCCAGTTCAGCGCCAATGAGTGTCTTGCCGGCGCCTGGTGGCAGGACGAAATGGCAGCGGTCTGGGTTTTCGGCCCGCTCAGCCGCTCGCAAGGCGGCGAGTTGGTGAGGTGCCAAGCGGTAGGGGAACTCAGTGTTGGCGAATCGGGTTTCAGTCATCGAGGTTAATACTGCGGCTTCGGCCCGCGATTGGCCAAACCCCGGCACGTTGGCGCAAGCCACCGCAAACACCCGCGTTCTGCGCCGCCATCCGGTTGAGCTTGGCTCTTTGGGTGGCCGTGCGCAGGCTGCCGCACTAAGGTCAGAAGTCAGTGCGAGTTTCGCTGTTGACACCAACTGCGCGGGTCCAGATTCATAGGAGGTGCTCCATGTCGGAGCAAGAAGCTGAAGAACGTATGGGGGCGTTTGACGCCGTGATGTGGGGCGTTGAGTCCGACCCATTGTTGCGGTCAGTCATCGTGGCGATGATTGTGTTGGACCAGGCTCCGGATATGGAAGTTGCGCACGAGCGGGTGGAACTGATGTCCCTAGCGGTGCCGAAGCTGCGAAAGCGGGCGATCGGGAATCCGCTGTCAGTGGTCGCGCCGCGTTGGGAAACCGACCCGAACTTCGATCTGGACTATCACTTCCGTGAGCAGCGCGTTGTCGACGATGGGACGCTGCGGCCAGCGCTGGAAGTCGCTGAGCGGATGGCCGAGCAGGACTTCGATCGGCATCGGCCGGCGTGGGAAGTTGCGATTGTCACCGGTTTGTACGAGGGCAAGAGTGCGGCAATCGTCAAGATTCACCACTCCATCACCGACGGTGTCGGGGGTATGGCCATGGCCGCCTACCTGTTCGACCTTACACGCGAGCCACGCACTGACTTGGGACCCATGCCCGAAGCTCCCGAGGACAACGTTTTGGATCCTAAGGGCCGCCTGACAGCCGCTGTGGAGTACCAAGGCCGCGATCTGTTGTCCGCCGCGCGGCAACTGGCGACGGGTTCGGTCGGATTGGCCAAGCAAGCCGTAAGTTCACCTGCGGCGTTCGCCAAGGATTCGGTGGAGTTCGCACAATCAACCGGACGGATGCTGGCGCCGGCCAACGAGCCGCTCAGCCCAATCATGACCGAGCGTTCCTTGTCGGTCTATTTTGATTGGCTGCAACGTCCGCTGGAGGCCCTAAAACAGGCTGGGAAACGTCATGACGCGACCCTGAATGATGCCTACATGGCGGCCGTTGTTGGTGGCCTCATGCGTTACCACGCCCGCCATGATGCGCCAGCCAAATCCGGGCTGCGGGTCAACATGCCGGTGAATCTGCGGTCAGGAGAGGACGCGTCGAGCCAGGGGGGCAACGCGTGGGTTCCGGCTCGATTTGCTGTCCCCACCGACATTGAGGATCCGGTGGAGCGGATCAAGGCCTTCCACCCCCTGTTGTATAAGGCGCGCACTGAAAAGGCCCTAGTGTTGACTGGGCCGGTGATGCAGGTGCTCACAGAGTTGCCCACGCCGATCACGACCTCAGTCTCCGGCGGTATGATGCTGGGTACTGACTTCGCCGCCACGAACGTGCCCGGCCCCCCAATCCCCATCTACATGGGGGGAGCCTTGATCGAGGAGCTGCTCACTTTTGCGCCAAAGGGCGGTGCTGCAATCAACCTCGCCTTTGTTAGCTACGACAAGCGCGCGATCGTCGGGGTCAACATCGATAGCAAGTCGATTCCGGACCACCAGGTCATGATGGATTGCCTGAATGAGTCATTCGACGAAATCTGCGCTCTGGGTATGGGCGAAGACTGAGCAGGAACTAGCTAGCCTCGGCCGCCCGAGCGATATCGTTGAGGTCCTGCTTCAGCGCTTTCTTTGTGGCACCTTCGAAGACTCTGCCGACAGTCTTGGCCAGTATCGCCGCGACTGAACTGGTCGGCTCTGCGCCAAAGGTCATGGTTAGGTCAGTGCCGGTCCCGTTCGGGGTCAACGAGATCACTGAGGTGTAGACAGCGCCGTGTGAGGCGGCGTTAACGGTGTAGGACGTACCCGGGTCAACGGCGGTGACATCCATCTTCTCGCTCGCCTCCTGGCCGAACATCTTGCGGGTTTCTCGCCAGGTGGTACCAACGCCGAAGTCGGGCAGATCGTCTAGTTGTTCTACGGCTGTGATCCCCTGGATCACGCGATCGTAGTGCGCGACGTCAGTGACAATGGCCCACACCCGATCTGGTGCGGCGACGACATGTTTGGTCACGGCGAACTGAGTCATCTGGGCTCCTACGATCGAAGTGTCTGATCCTACGTTCGGTTATGCCATCCTGAACTACGCTCTAAACATGACTGGTCGGATCTTGCGTGGTCTGCTCCCCGAGGGGCCGAAGCCCGCGCAGACGGTGTCAGGCGGTCGTCTCCGATTTCTTGGAACGGCCGGGTTTGAGCTCGTGTCCGATGCGGGCGAAGTGGTGGTGTTGGACCCGTTCTTAACTCGGCCGGGCTTGCTTCGGTCGGTGTTCGGGCGCATCCCTGCGAACACCCAACTGTTGGCCAGGGAATTCTCGGCCGTGGATGCGGTCCTGTGCGGCCACAGTCATCACGATCACGCCCTGGATGCACCGGCATTGTGCCAGCAGACCGGCGCGACGTTGGTGGGATCAGCCGCCACGGCCAACCTGGCCCGTGCGGCCGGGTTATCGCAGGGCCAGGTTGTCGTGGTTGAGCAGGCGGCCGCAGCCGACAGTTCGCCCCAGGCGGCGCTCGGGGCCGTCGAGTTCGGGTCAGTTGTCGCCTCAGCCTTACCCTCGGCGCACGGCAAGGCGATCTTCGGCAGAGTCCCGCTGCCGGGAGACATCACCGAGCCGCCGCCTTGGCCCCCACGCATGTGGGACATGAAGCATGGCCAGGTGCTGCTGTGGCACTTGGATCTCGGCGACGTGAGGGTGCTGCACGTGGACACCGCCGAGTGGTTTCCCGAATCGCTCCACGATGTGTCCGTGGATATTCTCCTACTCTGCGCGGTGGGGAGGCAGTATCGCCAGGACTACACCCGCGGAATTATCGAGGCGGTGAACCCCAAAGTGGTGATTCCGTGCCATTGGGACGACTTCACGATTCCATGGGGGGCGGCACCGCGACAACTCCCGGGTGTCAAGGTGTCAGATTTCTGCGCGGAGATCACCGCAGCTGGAGCCGAGCCGGTCGTCGTGGGTCTGGGTAACCGCTGGAGTTGGTAGCGGCGCCTGTGAGTGTCATCCGAGCAAAGTAAGGCCGCGCCCCCTAGCATTCGACCATGAGCATCTATTCCACTCCTGCATCCCCGCAACTCGACCCCGACAATGACCTAGCCGACCTAATCGGACGGCTAGGCAAGAACTGGGGTCTGTTCCTGTTCTTCGGAGTGTTGACGGTCGGATTGGGGATAGCCATCGTGGTCTGGCCTCAGGTCACCGTGGGTATCGTGGCCATTCTGCTGGGAGCCTGGCTACTCGTAAGCGGCGTTTTCTCGCTGGTATCTAGCTTCGCGACAGCCGATGCTGACACCGCATCACGGGTGATGATGGGAATCGTGGGGGCCTTGTCGATTCTGCTTGGCATTTTGTGTTTCCGGAGCATCTATCAGGCCGTCGAGATTCTGGCGCTTTTTGTTGGCATCGGCTGGCTGATGCGAGGAGTGTTTGACCTCGTGGGTGGGGCTGGTGCCAAGGGTCAGTCGGGTCGCGGGCTGGCCATCTTTATGGGCCTCTTGGGGATCGCGGCAGGCATCGTGGTGCTGGTCTGGCCCGGAATCACGCTGACCGCACTGGCTTGGGTGAGCGGCATCTGGCTGATCGTGCTGGGGCTCGTGTGGGTGATCGCCTCGTTCCGACTCCGGTCTGAAGCCAAGAAGTTCGCAGACCCCACGTCCGGCTAACGCGGGCGGCCCGGCTAGGTGATCGCCAACCGGCGCTAGAGCATGCCACCCCACGGCGCCCAACCGTTGGTCCTGACCAAATAGCGGGCGGCCGATGCGTTCTTTCGGGGATGTAACACCGCTGGGCTGGGCTCGTTTCCAGTGAACTGCAGCGTGCCGCCGTCGTTGAGTTGGAAGAGACCCCAATCCATGGTCTTGTTCTTGTTTTCGTCGTTAACCACGTAGGGCAGCAGTCGGGACTCACGCCACGAGATACGAATCGCGCTCCGCCAAGCAGCCTTACCCAGGGACTTGCGGAAGACCTTGCGAATATGGTGAGCCGATACCACCTGGATTTCGTTCAGCCCGCTGGGCTGGTCCATCTTGTCGCCGATGATTTTTTCCGCCCAGGAGCGAATCTTGCCGAGCTTGCGTTGCGACTTCATGCTCAACTGGTCAGCCGTGGCCTTCGGAGGGAGTGGGTAGTAGATCGCCGTTGGCAGTCCCGCTGGGGCGGCTTTGGCGGAGGGGGCCGGAAGCATGAGTGCAAACAATAGCGCGAAAGCTATCAAAAGCGTGGTACCTGCAAGGGTGAGTCGTCGTGTCACCTGACTAAGTCTCCCGATCTTTCCGTGATTTGTCCTGACAATGCTGCGCTTTGCCGCAAACCTCTTGTCCTACTTGGCGCCAGTCCCACGAAGTTAAAGGGACGCGGCGTGCCGGTCGATCCTAGGGAAAGATCATCGGCAAGGGAAATTCGCCCAGCACTACCCGCGATAGGCCAGGAATGCCCCAACAGTTGCGCTTGAGCGCCATCAGCCTCATCGGCTTCAGTGCTGTGGCCCTAGTCGCGCCGCTTGCTCCTGCTGCTTCGGCCGCGATGACTCCAGCGCCAAGTGGCGCCGCTGCAGCTCCTAGTGGTGCGCCCGATGCCGGACTAGTGCGAGGGAAGGTCGAGTCAACGGCCGGCAAACCGATATCCGGCGTTCGGGTTACTGCATACGTCGGCGGCAGTCGACCCGGTCGTTCTGCGCCCGTTGGCACCGCGATCACCAGTCAGTCGGGTAAGTACCGTATCTCCGGCTTGCCGCGTGGCGGCTACCGGATTCTGGCGGATGGATATCCCAAGTTGCGCGAGGCCCGTTGGCAAGGCGGTGGCGCCAAATGGAAGTCAGGGCAGAAGACAAAGCTGAGGAATGGTCAGAAAAAGGGCGGGTTAAGTGTCCGTTTGGGCCGACTCGCCGGCTCAGTTCCAAGCCACGTCGTACCCACACCAAAACCCAAGAAGCCTGCGCTCATCGCCAACACGGCCGTAGATGCCATTCAGCCGTACCAAGGTCAGACCAGGTGCTGGGAGCAGGCCCAGCCAGGCACTGTTGGGTTGCGGGATCTGATCTTCGCCACCTACGGGGATGAGATTCCGGCTGGTCTGAACCGGGCTTGTTTGTCTGACGTTTCCGAGCACTACGACGGCCGTGCGATCGACTGGATGGTGAACTCACGAGATTTCGTGCAAGCCTCACAAGGCGACCGCCTCGTCAACTGGCTGACTGCCACTCGAAAAGGTGAGCCGGGCGCAATGGCCCGGCGACTGGGCGTCATGTACATCGTATGGCGCGGTCATTCGTGGGGTCAGTACCGGATGGCCGAAGGTTGGCGCCCCTACCGTGACTGCCAAACCAAGTCTTATCGGGGTGCTGAGCACGACAACATCTGCCATCGCAATCACATCCACATCTCGCTGAATAAGGCCGGCGCCAAGAAGCTCACCTCGTGGTGGAGTGGCCAGCCCCTGCCTTGACCGGCGGGCATCTAGGGGGAGTTGACCGATCGCTCCTGCCGTTCGGAACCGCTGACCCGAGGATCCGCAGACTGGCAGCGTTGGAAACGAACCGGGTGCCCAGCGCTGGCCGCTAGGGACTTCCCAACCGGTCACAAGCCAGCAACTGCCCGTGCCGCCACTAGACTTCCGGCTGCGGTCCGACGCACAATCGAGGTATGGCCGATGACGACGATATCGAAGCGCTACTGCGTGAAATCGATGCAATGAACAACGCTTCACCTGCGTCCTCCGGCAAAGAAGCGGTGCCGGCAAAAAAGGGCAAGGAGGCCGCTGAATCCCAAGACGAGTCCAAGCGCAGCGCACGAGTGACTTGGATGCTGCTGGCCGGGGCCGGCTCGGGCATCATCGGCGCTGTGTTGGGAACGTTCCTGTGGGTTTTCCCCGGCGTGTCTCCGCTGGCGACCGGCCTAGGGGCTGCGCTCGGTGGTGCGATTACCGCGCTCATTGGAGGCGCCCCCAAGTGGCTGCGCGACTAGCGAATCGTCTAGCTCGCATGAACCAGCCCCCTCCCCCGTGGGGGGCCGGCCATGCATGCGCTATTACCGCTATGCCCCACGGCTGCTGACCTAATCGGCGGAGGGCGGATCATCACCCGTTTGGTGCAGGGGCCTACCGCTGGTTGCGACTCCCGAGGCGAGCCCGACGACGACAGCGCCCCAGACTAGTGACTATTGAACTGGGACATAGGACTGGAACCCTGTCCGGGCCGCGTCGGCGTATTCCACGGGGACGATGTTCTTCCCCAGCGGGTTCAGCGACAACCTGGCCAGTTTGAAGTTCGCGATCCCAAACGGGATGCCGATGATGGTGATGCACAAGGCAACACCCACGAGGAACTGACCGATGGCCAGCCAAATCCCAGCCAGGATAAACCAGATGATGTTTCCGATCGTGCTGGCCACTCCAGCGTCTGGATCGGGCACGACCGTGCGACCGAAAGGCCACAGGGCGTAGCCCGCCAAACGGAACGAGGCGATTCCGAACGGGATCGTGATGATCAGGAAGAACAACAGGAACATGATCGCCCCCGCGATGGCGTAGGCCAGTGCGCTCCAGATTCCAGAAACGATTAGCCAAAGCAGGTTCAGGATGGTGCGCAGAATTGTCATACGTCTAGTTTGGCGCAAGATCAAGTCCCACGCGCTTTATACCGGCGCGGCACTAAGCTAGAGCCATGACACCCGAAGGATTAGCAGAACTTGTTGACGCCGCAGTCGCCTCGTTGGTGGATTCGGGGCGCGTTAGCATTTCGAATCCCCAGCCAGCCCGCGTTGAGCGTCCCCGAAATCCCGAACACGGTGACTACACAACAAACGTGGCGATGGTGTTGGCGAAGGCCGCAGGACGAAAGCCCCGCGACTTGGCGGCGTTGTTGCAGGAGCAACTGCAGGACTCACCGCAGATTGCGGCCGTGTCGGTGGCAGGCCCGGGGTTTATCAACATCACCTTGGTGTCGGCGGCGGCAGCCGAGACCGCGCGCACCATCGTGCAGGCCGCCGAGAAGTACGGCCATAGCGATCGCCTTTCTGAAACGAGCATTAACGTCGAATTCATTTCCGCGAACCCCACCGGTCCGCTGCATCTAGGGCACACCCGCTGGGCTGCGGTTGGCGACGCACTAGCGCGGGTTCTGCAGGCGGCCGGGGCCCGGGTCACTCGAGAGTTCTATGTCAACGACCGGGGGAGTCAGATGGATGACTTCGGTCGGTCGATTGCGGCCGTTGCAGCCGGCGAATCTCCACCAGAGAGCGGCTACCACGGCGGGTACATCACCGACCTAGCCGCACAAGTCTTAGCAGAACATCCGGAGTACCAGTCGCTGACGGGCGAGGACCGTATGCGCGCGTTTCGTGAAGCCGGGTACGCGCTACAGCTTGCGCAACAGCAGTCCGTCCTGGATCTGTTCCGCACCCACTTCGATGTTTGGTACTCCGAGCGCTCGCTGCACGACTCCGGCGCGGTGGAACGTGGCATGACCCAGTTGCGGGAACAAGGACACGTGTACGAGAAGGATGGGGCCGTCTGGCTCCGCACCACCGATTTTGGTGATGACAAAGATCGCGTGCTGGTTAAGGCCGACGGCGAACTCACCTATTTCGCGAGCGACACCGCCTACTACATCAACAAGCGCGACCGGGGCTTCGATATTTGTATCTACCTGCTGGGGGCCGATCATCACGGATACGTCGGTCGTTTGCGTGCGGTGGCTGCGTGCGCAGGGGACGACATGCAGACCAACATCGAAATCCCAATCGGGCAACTCGTGAACATGCTCAAGGACGGCGTCCCCGTTAAGCAATCCAAACGAGCTGGCAATATCGTCACGTTGGAGGACTTGGTCGATGAGGTGGGCGTTGACGCCGCGCGGTATTCCCTGATTCGCTACCCGGTCGACTCACCGCTCACGCTGGACCTAGACCTGCTGACCAAACGCAGCAACGACAACCCGGTGTACTACGTGCAGTACGCGCACGCGCGCATCTCCAGTGTGTTGCGAAATGCTGAGGGGTTGGGAATCGACTTCGAAGCGCAAACTTTTGCCCCCGAACTGCTGAGTCACGAGCGCGAGGCCCGACTCTTGGGAGCGCTCGCGGAATTCCCTGGTGTTGTCGCCTCGGCTGCGGAGCTGCGCGAGCCCCACCGTGTGGCCCGATACCTTGAGGAACTCGCTACGAACTATCACAAGTTTTACGACGCCTGTCGGGTACTCCCGAAGGGTGATGACCCCGTGGAACCGATCAACATCGCACGCCTGTGGTTGTGCGCAGCAACCCGGCAAGTGATTGCCAATGGTTTGGATTTGTGTGGAGTGGCTGCGCCCGACAGGATGTAATTATGGCGAGCAGGTCGAAAGCGCGTGACGAGACCCCGGCCTTTCAAGCCCGGGCGTTTGCGACGACGTCTGACCCTGCCTCCGTCGTAGCTTTCTTCGATCTCGACAACACACTGTTGGAGGGGTCCAGCATCTACTACATCGCTCGTGGGCTCATGGCGCGCCGGGTGTTCACGGTGACCCAGATCGTCGAGTTTGCTGGCCGACAGTTCCGCTGGGCGACGAGCGGGCAAGAGAACTTGAATGACATCGCCGATATCTTCGCCGAGATGTTGACGCTGGTAGCCGGGCGCACGGTGGAGGAAGTTGTCGGTTTTGGTGAGGAAATCTATGCCGAACGCATGAAGGAACGGATTTATCCGCAAACACGTGCGCTGGCCCAGGAACATCTAGCCGCTGGTCATCAGGTCTACTTGGTTACGGCGGCGGCCCAGGAGTTGGCCGAACTGTTCGCCCGAGAGCTCGGATTCACGGGGGCGCTGGGAACACGCTCGGAGGTGGTTGATGGGGTCTATACCGGCCGCATGATGGGCAAGCCGATGCATGGCCCCGCGAAAGCAACCGCGATCCGGGCGCTAGCCAAGGACACCGGATTCGATTTGGCGGGTTGCTACGCCTATTCCGACTCCGCCAATGACTTGCCCATGTTGGAGTCGGTGGGCCACCCCAACGCCATCAACCCTGACCCGCAGTTGGCTGAGCGCGCTCAAACCGAAGGTTGGCCTTCGCACGACTTTCGTGGCAAACGGGTGGCCGCGAGAACAGCGGGTGCGGTCTCTGGGGCGGCCGTTTCGGTGGGCAGCGCCGTGTCTGGCCGCCTGAAATCGGGCCTGACAGCGCTGCGGCGCTCCCCGTCGGATTGAGTCGATAGTCTGGAAGTATGTCTGCACATCCCGCTGGTCCCCGACACGGCGACCCGATTCCGGCCCACGGTGCTCCGCTCCGCCCCGAGCGAGTTGCCGATGTCTACGATCTGGATCCCCGCATCTGGCCAGCCAACTTGTCTCGTAACGCCGATGGGGCGTTGCAGCTAGCCGGCGTGGATGTTCGAGACGCGATAGCCGAAGGGCTGAGTCCGCTCTTCCTGCTAGACGAGGACCATACCCGCCAGTCCGCCCGCCACTACGCTGGCGCCTACGAGCAGGCCGCCGCAGGCACGGACGTCTACTACGCGGGTAAGGCCTTTCTGGCCACCACCGTGGCCCGCTGGTTGGTGGAAGAGGGGCTCAGGATTGATGTCTGCACGATGGGCGAACTTGAGATTGCCCTACGGGCCGGAGTGGACCCCGAGCTGATCCTGTTTCACGGAAACAACAAGAGTTTGGCCGAGATTGAACGGGCCCTCGACGTCGGGGTGGGTCGGTTTGTTATCGATTCCATGCAGGAGCTGGCGCGGGTGGCGATGCTGGCCTCGGATCGCGACGTAGTGGCGAATGTGTTGGTGCGGGTCACCGTCGGTGTCGAGGCGCACACCCACGAGTTCATTGCGACGGCGCACGAAGACCAGAAGTTCGGCTTGGCGATGGCGGACGGGACCGCTCTGGAGGCCGCCCGGCGTGCCCACGATCTGCCATCGCTGAATCTGCTCGGACTGCACTCTCATATCGGGTCCCAGATCTTTGATCCGGCTGGGTTTGAGGTCGCAGCCAGGCGGCTAGTGGCCCTTGTGCAGCAACTCGCTGAGCTGGCGGACGGGGCGGTTCCGATCCCGGAGCTGAACCTTGGGGGCGGCATGGGCATCGCCTACACCAACGACGACACCCCATTAGACGTAGCCGAGATGGCCCAGGCCATCGCGCAGACCGTGGGCCGAGCTTGTTCCGAAGCTGGCATCAGCCAGCCGCGCCTCGCGGTGGAACCGGGCCGCGCGATTATCGGAGCCGCTGGCATCACGCTGTACACGGTGGGTACCACCAAGCGGGTGGCACTGGATTCTGGCCATCGCACCTATGTCTCGGTTGACGGTGGAATGAGCGACAACATCCGCACGGCGCTGTACGACGCCTCGTACACGGTCACTCTGGCGAATCGTGTCTCGGACGCAGACCTGATGCTGGTACGGATTGTCGGCAAACACTGCGAGAGTGGGGACATCGTGGTGCGCGATGCTTGGCTGCCGCAGGATCTGTGCCCTGGCGATTTGCTGGCGGTGGCGGGAACCGGAGCCTACTGCCGCTCCATGGCTTCCA
>JAHZKU010000160.1 GCA_022600255.1 Actinomycetes bacterium
CAAGCGTATGAAGATCACCGATCTGATCCCCTGTGGCACGATCTCGTATCCCAACCTGAATGATCGCTGCTCCTCAAATACACCCCTTGGCCCGGGAAATACCGGCCCCGTGACTTTCCTACCTGACTTCGGGCTTGGCAATGGGGTCGCATGGCCAGCGCAAGTGGTAAAACAACTCGGTTACAGGAATGCTGACGTCGACTACGCCAATCGAGCGGTCACCGGCGCCGATCCGAAGGACCTGCTACCCGCTGATCCTGCTGAGGAAAGCGGTCAGTTACACGATCTCCTGACCCAGACGATCAATGACAATCCTGATCTGACCCTGATGACCATCGGAGCCAACCCATTGCTCGGCGACTTCCTCGCCGGGGCGGGTACCAAATGCTTGGTCAAAAAGCGCGACCGAAAGTTCCGGCAGTGCTCCCGCGAGTTGATCGCCTCCGAGAACGTGAAATCGCGTGTGAAGTGGATCATCTCCAATCTCCTGCGTGCAGATAAGAATCACGTTGTCATGTCTCTGTATCCCACTGTTCTGCCAAGCACAGCCGTGGGGCCGCCGGAGCGAATCCTCAAGGTCCTAGGCATGGTGAATAAGCGTGTGAAATCTGCAGCCAGAGCTCAGGATGAATGGAAAACAAGGGTGTTCGTCTCCCGACCTCCCCTCTTTCCCTATGGGCTGGCCCCAGGCCAGGTCGCGTGCCCCGGACAACCCGACGTGGGTCTAGTGGATGGGGTTAGTGTCCAGTCCAAGATCACACAGGATCGCTTCAAGAACTCCGACAAGTACGAGTTCTGTAAGGGGCCGAAGCGTTGGATCATTTCCTCAGACCTAGGAGTGCACCCTACAAAAGCGGGGCACCGACAGATCGCATCTTCCGCAACCGCCCTTATTGAACGGAAACTGGTTCGCACGGGTCGTCTCTAGCCAGCAGCTCGGTGCCTACCTCACGGGCTATCGCTGTGAGGTAGGCACTGTGGCTGGGCTATGGAGATGCTTAGCGAGAAAGCTGCACCGCGTCACTCACGGCTTTCTCGAATCCATCCTGAGCAGGAACTTTGACTCGATACGTGCCCGCCCCCACGTTGATCGTGCGGGTGTCCTTGACCCCCTTGGTGCGGCGAATCTTCTTAGTCTTCCACTTGCCGTCAACGCGCTTTTGTACCTTGACCTTGTAGTTGGTGGCGGGACTGTTCGGGTCCACATCGATCTTGATCTTGGACTGATTCTTGTTAGTCGTAGCCTCGACCTCGATTGATTCTTCGGGTTGCTCAAGCTTCTGGAATGCCGCGAGGTGTTGTTTGCTAGCCCGTAGGAGGTTGCTCAGCACAGCAGCCACGTCGGTTGGAGGCGCCATGGCAACGGCGGCCTGCAAGTCGGCGATATCTGTCTGCTCTACCAGCACCCCGACCGCGGCGGCTTCCTCTGCGGACGTCAACACACGTTCAGCAAGCGCATCGTAGGTGGCTTGAAGTTGGGCGTCCGCAAACTCCCCCGGTGTTCCCATCTGTGTTTGGGACGGTAGTCCGTAGAGGGCTAGGACTTGATTTGCGACTTGGAAGTGGCGCGTCTCGGATCGAGAGATGTTCGAGAACGTCTGAATCCCGTAGGTGTTGTAGGCCAAGACATAAAGATCGTGAGCGAGTTGCTCCTCAGAGGCCAGGAAGATCAGCTGCGACTCCATCTCAGGTGTGAGTGTTCCCGCCGGCTCTGAGCCCAACGGACTGCCCTGTCCGGCTCCTTGCCCTGACCCCCGTCCAAGCCCCCGGCCCATCCCCTGACCAACAGTTTGGGCCGTACTGGCGCTTGCAGAGGTATCCACTTCGGTCGTGCCGAGTTGCGCTGATTCTGCCCCGCTGGCGCATCCAGCAGTTGAGATCACCAAGGCGGCCGCAATAGCCCCAACAGCCAAGGCACCCGGGCGGCCAACTCGAGGATTTACCTCCCGAGTGATAGTGGTTTCTCCGATGTCTGCACCGTTAGTTTCCTGACTCATGATCAGTCCTTCCTTCGTCTCAATACCAGTATCGACCTATACCCCCCTGGGTATAATGAAGATCATGTTAGGGCTTGGTAAGGAAGCGCGCTGGTTCCGAGGCCATCGGTTCGCTTCCGTCGCCCAATATGGCAAGATGTCTATTACGTAACCGCAGTTCTGTAAAGGACCTTCACCATGCCCAAGATCGTCGACCGAGTCGAGCGGCGGGCCGCGATCGCGGCCGCTGCTGCAGAAGCCATCGCGGACGAAGGCATCGAGGCCGTCACGATGAAGGGGATCGCTACACGCGCCGGGGTGACCACGGGCGCGGTCACCCACTACTTCAACGACAAGGACGAGGTCATCCTTGCTGCGCTGCTGTTCGTCGACACCGCGATGCGCGCCCGGCTCGACGTCGCGCTGGAACGCGGCCAATCCCTCGTGGACGCCCTCGTCGCCGCCCTTCCGAACGATCCCGCATCACGGCGCGACTGGCGGGTGTGGCGAGTGTTCACCGACGCGGCATCACGATCCGAGCTGCTGATGTCGCACTACCGCGCAGCGAACACGGCGTGGCTGACCACCGCGACGCACGTACTCGCAGACCAGCTCGAACGCAGGCCCGACGAGCGCGACGTCCAACTCGTCGTCGCCGTGGTCGACGCGATCGGCGACATGGCCAGTGCCGACCCCACGAGCTGGCCGCTCGAACGTCAACGGCAACTCATCCACCACTGCGTGGAGCGTCTCAAGGTCGTCGACGACTCCGTTCCGGCACCGTCGTCTGAGCACAGCCATGACCGTGCGAGCTGACTCGATCCACCCGACAACCCCAACTCAGGAGCTACCCGAATGACCGTCACCGTGCGCGCTGCCCAACCGAGCCCCGAGGAAGGCGAGCGCTTCGCCGAGTTCTTCGACGTCGCCGAGGCCGGCATCGTCCGACAGGTGCTCGGCAAGCGGTCGGAACAGGTCATGACCGCCGCCTACCTCAGCCCTGGTCACAACTACTCCTACGAGACGGTCCACTTCGCCGAGATCGACGGCCAGATCGTGGGCATGGCATCCTCCTACGACTCCCGCTACCACGATGCGTCATCGCTACGGCCGATCCTGAGAGCAGCCGGCCTCCGTTCGATCCGGGCGATCCCTGCCGTCGTGTTCGGCTGGCGCGTGATGTCCTTCGTCGACACCATTCCGGAGAGCGACTTCTACCTGGCTGCACTCGCGGTGGACCCAACGCGCCGCGGCGAAGGCATCGGGACGGCCCTGCTCGAGCACACACTCGAACGCGCACGATCCGCCGGGTCGGAACGGATCGTCCTCGACGTGGACTCTGACAACGACGGCGGTCGACGCCTCTACGAACGCTGGGGCATGACCGTCGAAGCGGAGTCCCCGTCGTGGCCGTTCATGCCAAACCAACGAGTGCTGCGAATGGTCAAGCCGCTGTGAACCCGAATGAGAACACATCTCGGAACGCAACCAACAACAGAAGAAACGGCCCGATGATGCCATCTGAGGAAGTACCCACACACGACGCCGTGATCGTCGGCGGCGGGCTGTCAGGGCTCATCACGGCGTACCTGCTGCGCAACAAGAACATCCTGCTGCTCGAGAAAGAGAGCCGATTCGGCGGCCGGGTCGAGTCCGAGCAGATCTACGAGCTGACGAACAACGTCGGCACCCAGTTCTTCGCCGACGAGGGCGGCTCGGTGAGCCGGCTGATGGACGAGCTTGAGATCGAGCGGGTCCGACACAAGCCCCGGCACGTTCCCTACTCGTTCTACATCCGCGGCACGTACTACCCCACCCTCAGATCGTTCATGAGCTTCGGTGTGCACGTCGACCGCCTGAAGTTGATCGCCATGGCACTGCCCCGCCTTCGGACGTTCATGAAGCCCGCAGATCACCCGAAGCGCCAGGAACTGGTGGGTCAGAACATCGTCGGGCTGTACGACAAGCTCCGACCCGAGACCAAGAGTTTCGTCACCACCTACATGCGCGGCGCCTGCCTGGCCAAGCCCGAACACACCTCGGCCGGGATCGGCTCAGCGCTGATGCTGGGCGTGTTCTTCCTGGGAGAGAACTCCTGGGTGACCGGCGGGTTCCAACAGGTCACCGACCGTATGGCATCCACGCTGGGCGACAAGGCCCGATACAGCGCGGAGGTGACCCGAGTCGAGCAAGTCGACGGTCTGGTACGTGTCACCTTCGTTGAAGGCGGCCAGGAGCGGGTGGCGACCGCCCCCTCAGCCGCCGTCACGACACCAGCATCGGTGGTCCCACGGATCGTCCCCGATCTCCCCGACGCCCGTCGGGACGCCTTCGAGCGCGTGAAGTACGGGCCACTCACAATGGTCTCCCTCGTCTTCGCACGAGAGGTGCCATGGGACCGCTTCTTCGCCATGGGCAGCGACGACACCGTGTTCCAGATGGTGATCGACCAGACGTTCGACACACCAGCCGACGACAACCCCAACAACCCGATCGTGTGCAACTTCATCATCTCCCAATACCCCGACGAAACCACCGAGATCGAGCGCTTCGCGGCCATGTCCGACGACGAAATCGTCGAGCAGACGCTGGCCGACTTCACCCGGGTCGTGCCCAACGCCGACGGCGCCGACGAGCACCTGATCGACACCAAGGTGACGCGCTACCCCATCGGCGAGATCGAGCTGTCGCCCGAGTACTACACCGAACTGCTCCCCCACATCGCCAAGCCCTTCGGCAACATCCACTTCGCCGGCGACTACACGCACCCCCTGTCGTTCGTCGACGGCGCCGTCCTCAGCGCATTCGCCACCGCACGCGAACTGGGCAGCGACCTCATCGGCCCCGACGACGACCGACTCATGAAGCTCTCCGCCCGCCTCTTCAGGCGATGATGTCGGACGGCCGACGACCTCGTCGCGCAAACCCCCACACGCCTCCCACGCGGGCGAGTTCGACGTGGAAGACGGCCTCGGGCGAACGCCGGTCACGTTCGCGGTTGGCATCCGGCTTGCCTCCCTCACAATCAGGGGTTCTGGGAGTATCAATGCAGAGACCGACAGATATGGACCCGGCCTGACGGGAATTCTGCCCGTGAAGGGGCAATGAGGGCCTTTCTGCCGGGCAAAGGGCAATCTGATGCTCAGATGTCACAGCTTCAACATGCAAAGGGCGGGTTCTGACCAACGAGGAACAGCAGCAAGCTAACTCAGAGTTGAATTCGGACACGATAGACTCCGCACAGTGCCGTTTGAATCGTTCATATTCGTCGATTCCTGCGCCATTACTCCCAAGACCCCGTTAAGCTGGCCCTGGGCCGAGCAATACTGACCTGTGGGACTTGTCGACTACTTACTGCGCCGCCACTCTGAAACGGCCCAGAGTGCCGCGAAGCTGAGCATCATGATGCCGAAGCCTCCAAAAAAGATGCCGATATCGGCGATGTATTCCATCTCGACCCTCCTCTGGTTGGGACCGGTTGTCGCAGCTGCGGCTCAGCGGGCGGTCAATCCCGCGACGAATGCTGACGCATTGCCACCTCCGAGTATACGAGGATGGCGTGCCTGAGCGCCCCTTAGGGGTTTAGGTAGTAATGGCGCAGGATCCAACGGATATGGATCAGGTGGTGTTCAGCTAGCCGATTCGGCTAGTTTGTAGCGTTCATGTGATTGCCGTTTCTTGGGGGATGTGTGCCGACGCGTTTCCTTTCCGATGCCCAGATTGAGCAACTTCGAGGGTTTCCCGGCATCTCTGATGATGAGTTGCTGCGTTATTTCACTTTGACAGCTGACGATGTGGAGTTTGTTGACCCTGGTCGAGGCAGAGACGCTTCTCAACGACTTGGGCTTGCGGTTCAGCTATGCACTTTGCCCTGGCTTGGGTTTGTTCCATCGGATGTTTCAGCCGCTCCTCCTGTGGCTGTGGCTCGGCTAGCCACCTCATTGGCCGTCGATCCCGGGGTCCTTGGTGAGTACGGTGTTCGTGAGCAGACTCGCAGCGATCATTTGCGTTTGGTTGCTGACCGCTTGGGCTGGGGGTTCCCGCCCCCAAAGTGGGTTGTTAGACCAGTCCAGCAAACCTGACAGCGGGTGGTCCGCCGACCCCAGGTCTGGTGACGAAGATACTTCCGGCCAGAGGCTGGTCTGCTCGTTCCTGCGCTGGCAGGTCGTACCAAGACGTAGTGATGTAGAGGTCGTGGCCATCGGCACCACCGAAAGCCACTGAAGTGGGGTTGGTGACTGGCAACGCAACCTTGCCGTCTAGGCGACCATCGGGGTTGTACCGGTGAACGGCCGCGTCCCTGCCCACCGCGACCCACAGGTAGCCGTGCTCATCCACGGTCATCCCGTCGGGCCAACCCCCCGTCTCGCTGAGGTCCACGAACATCCGTTGATCGCCGACCGCCCCAGTTGCGGGATCGTAGTTGTATTCGAACACGTAGCCTGCACCCGTGTCCGCGACATA
The DNA here is from genome assembly GCA_022600255.1 of Actinomycetes bacterium. Classification (GTDB taxonomy): domain Bacteria; phylum Actinomycetota; class Actinomycetes; order S36-B12; genus JAHZKU01. The sequence continues at coordinate 6,441 of JAHZKU010000160.1, forward strand.
CATCCGCTCTCGATCTGCATCAAAAGCCGGTCCGTTCACGATCGTGAGATCAGCGACCGCTTGGTCAACTGCCCCGTTGGCAGCCACGACGTAGAGCCCGCCGGCGCCGGTCTGCCGGTTGTACGCCATGGTTCCCGTCCATAGGCGCCCGGCCGGGTCACACTTCGCATCGTTGAGGCGGTTACCCGGCAGGTTCGCTTCGATCGCAGTGAAAGGGGCGCTGCGTCCGGTTGTGGTGTTGAAGGCCGCGAATCCGCCAGGCAGGGCGATGATTGGTTCGCCTGCTTGGTCCAAGGCGACGGCCCCGACATCTTGACCCGTGTCCCAGGAACAGTCTTGGCCTGAGGCTGGGTCATAGACGTGAAGTCGATGCCCGGTGATATCCACCCACCACAATCGACGTGTGGCCGCGTCCCAAATGGGCCCCTCCGCGTGTTCCGCTCGGCAAGCCAGCGCGAGTTCCACCGACACAATAACTCCGCTCCTGTTGTCTCGACCCTGACCAACCTTGTTTGCCGCAAACGTTGGTGAGCAATCGAGAAGGCAACCTGTCTAGGGCTCCACACCTGCGCGTAAGGCTGCTGCGTTTGGTGTTGCCCAGGGGGGCGGCTCGCGCCTTCCCCTTGGTGGGTAATCTACTGCGGCGTGCCGAGGATCGCGTGTTGGTTGATCCTCCAGCAAGTGGGCGGCATGAGGTTGCCGGCAGCATCAAACGGGTCGATCTCGCGGTTCTTCAGACCAGACAAGGTCGGACCGTTCGTGAACCGCGCCATCGTCGGTCCTCCACCTGGGATTGGAGCGCCCGGAGCCATTCGAGAAGTCGGTGGCCGCGGTCCCCAGAGCGCCAGTGGCCAGGAAAGGCGGAACCGCCGCGCGGGTGCGGACGTCGCGCCACGCTCAGCCGCGTTCGTGACTGCCCGGCGCCGGCGGGTGCCTTGGGCAGGCGAAGACCGGCCTCGCTTCGTTAGCCTGGATTCGGAGGCGCCCATGCACCCATTTCGATTTGCCGTCCAAGTATCTGAGCTCGATTTTGACACTTGGCGTGAACGAGTGCGCTGGTATGAGGAGCTGGGGTTCAGTGTCATCTCGACCCCAGACCATTACCTCATGCAACAGTGGGACCCAGTCGCGCTACAGGCCGCGGTCGCGGCGGAGACTACGCTTGCAGGGGTGGGTTCTACCGTCCTGAATGTTGGGCTACGCCAACCCATCGACCTTGCCCGGATGTCGGCCACCGTAGCTGCGATTGCTGCAGGTGGATGTGAGCTCGGGATCGGCGCCGGATGGATGTCGGACGACTACGACATCGCGGGGACGCCGTTTGATGATCCGCGCACCAGGCTGGCTCGACTCAACGAGTCCGTCGAGGTGATCAAGCGGTTGTGGTCTCAGGAGTCCACCACCTTCAGCGGAAAGTACGTCAGCGTGCAGGATGCGCCGGCGGTGCTGCCCCTGCCGTTACCCGCACGACCCAAACTCCTGTTGGGCGGCACGATGCGTCACGCACTTGGCATCGCAGGACGGCACGCGGACATCGTGAGCGTCTTTCCGTCAGTAGCCTCAGGCAAGATCGGCTGGCCAGGTTGGGCCGCCGGGTCAACAGTGGAACGGACCGCTAAACAGACCGAATGGGCGCGTGAGGGTGCCAGGCAGGCTGGACGCGACCCGCAAGATTTGGAGTTCAGCACACAGGTCACCTTTACGGGTGTGGCGCCAGATCCGGCGCCTGTGCAAGAGCAAGTCGCCCTCGCGACTGGGGTAAGCCCCTCCGCCCAGGATGACTCAACGATCTTCTTGACCGGAACCCCCGCCCAAGCTCGCGAGCGATTGCAGCGTCGGCGTGAGGTGACCGGGCTGAGCTATTTCGTGGTCTTTGACCTAGCCAACAACTACGCCAATCCGGACGGGGCTGGGCTCCCAACACTCCCGGGTGGTTCCGGCCCAGCTGGATATGATGAATACATGGAAGCGTTCTCAGAAGCGGTCATCCAACCGCTTACTGGGCAGTAGCGCTCAGGCTGACGCCACGCGCTGCCCTCCGCGCGGGAGGTGAGCACAAATGAGCACAGCTCAGTCAGATGTGCTGGATTGGCTCTTGGAATCC
>JAHZKU010000161.1 GCA_022600255.1 Actinomycetes bacterium
CGGCAATGATGATCGCGCTGGTCGGGCGTACGTACGACTTGGCCATTGTGCGCGGTGATGCCCTGGCCGAAGCCGCCGAATCGAATGCCACTCGGGTTGCGCCGTCGGTGTCCGCCCGGGGCCTGATTGTGGATCGGACCGGAAACCCGCTGGCCGGCAATCAAGGCGCTTTGTCGCTACAGATCGACCGGGATGCGTTGCCCGATGACGAGGAGGATAAGGCCGCTCTCCTAGCCAAGGTGGCCAAGAAGGTCGGTGTCAGTGAGAAGTTCCTGCGTAAGTCGCTGATACCGTGCGGAACCGAAAACGCCCCGAACCCCCCGCGCTGCAACGAGGGTGATCCGGCCTTCCCGGTCATCGCATTGCTAGGCGTGCGCTACCGCCAGGTCCATCGCATCGTGGAAATTCCGGAACGATTCCCGGGTGTCTCGGTTGTGGAGCATGGTCAACGCTCCTACCCACGCTCCAAGGTGTCGATGGGTCATGTGTTGGGTTATGTCGGTCGCATCACCAAGGAAGAACTTGCCGATGATCCGGGGCGAAGCCCCACCGCGTTGGTGGGTCGATCGGGTCTGGAACAACAGTACGAAAAGGAACTGTCTGGTGTTGCTGGCGTCCGTAGAAGTGAGGTGGACGCTTTTGGTCGAGTGACGAACCGCGATCAACCCAAGGACCCCGAGATCGGCGCCACCTTGGTGACTTCGATCGACCAAGACCTGCAGTTGGCCGTAGAGCGGAGTCTGGCCGCGAAAATTGGGGATTCGGGCAAGGCCGGTGGCGCGGTGGTGCTCGATGTGAAAACGGGTCGGGTCTTGGCCATGGCCTCCTACCCGACCTACCACCCCGACGTGTGGACGAACGGAATCAGCAAGACGGACTATCGCCAGCTTGCGAAGTCTGGCGCACTACTGAACCAACCGCTCCAAGGCACCTACGCACCCGGCTCAACGTTTAAGCCGGTGACGGCGCTGGCGATGTACCGCACGGGCGAAGGCCTGAACGACATCTACGCATGCCCATCCTCAATCAATGTTGGCGGCCACTCTTTCAGTAACTACGGTGGCTCCGGACACGGGCCGATCACCCTAGCCACAGCGCTGCGGGTGTCGTGCAACACGGTCTTTTACCGGGCGGCCGAGAAACTCTGGCGAGAGGGTGGCGGAGAGCGCAAGTCCAAGAAGGAGTATGACCCCATCGCCAAAGCGGCCAAGGACGTGGGACTAGGACGCTCATCTGGGATCGATCTGCCAGGGGCCGCAGCTGGCATTGTGGCAAGTCCCGCTGCCAAGTACGCCCTGTGGCAGGACCGGAAGGAAGCCTGGTGTGCGGGGGCCAAGTCCGGGTATCGCAAACTGGCGAAGACGAAGCCTGGTTTGGCTGCAGATTTCACCGCTCTGGACACGGAGAATTGTAATAGCGGGCATATGTGGCGGCAGGGCGATGCCATGAATGCTGGCGTGGGGCAGGGGACCACCGCTATCAGTCCGCTACAGATGGCCGGTGCCTACGCCACGTTGTTGGGCGATGGCCGACACCGCGAACCCACGGTTGGTCGCGCGTTGGTGTATCCGAACGGCAAGGTCAAGAAGATCAAGGCCAAGAAATCTAAGGTTGTGGTGGACTCCACGATGCGGAAGTTCCTACGCTCGGCCCTGTCCGGAGTCACCCGGTCCGGCACCGCTTCGGGTGTGTTCGGAGACTTTCCGTTGGACAAGTACCAGGTGATGGGCAAGACCGGGACGGCCCAGGTGGATGGAAAAGAGGACACCTCTTGGTTCACCTCCGCAGCCCCAGCGGAGGATCCACAGTACGCAGTGGCGGTGACAGTTGCTCGGGGTGGCACCGGCGGGGAAACCTCCGCTCCGATTACCAAGAAGATCTACGAGGCGATCTACGGGGTCGGTCGGCCAGCCGTGATGCCGGTCGATGGCCCGAAGTACGACATCCCTAAGGTCAAGCCGCTGGTCAATCCACGGGTCGCGGAGAAAGAAAAGATCGCCGCCAAGGAGAAAGCCAAAGCCAAGAAGAAGGCGAAGGCCCTGCGCATCAAGGCTGAAGCGCAGGAGCGCGCCCAAGCCCGGGCGAGTGCTAAGAAGAGCCAAGCCAAAGCCGCCGAGAGCAAAGCCAAAGCCAAGGCCTCCAAGGCCCGGGCGAAACTCGCCGCCGCCAAAGCGAAAGCCAAGCAGAAGGCGGCCAAGGCGAAGGTATCTGCGGCGCAGAAAAGGGCGGATGCTGCCCAGGCCAAGGCGGAGGCCGCGGCCGCAGCGGCGGCCAAAGCCGCACGCACCGCGAAAGTTGCCAAGAAGAACGCCAGTGACTTCACCAAGGACAAGCTGGCCGCGAAGGCAAAACAGAAGGCCAAGAAGTCGGCCAAGAAGGCGGCGAAACAGGATTCGGCCAGGAACACAGCGGCGAATAGTGCCGCCCTCTTACCTGGGCAGGTAAAGCCATGAGTCAAACCACCCAAGGCCGGACAACGTATCGCGCACCGGAACCGGCCGAAGATCCGAAGTTCCTTTGGCAGTTGGACTGGATCCTAATCATCGCCGCTCTCGGGTTGTCCGTGCTCGGGGTCATCCTGGTTTGGTCGGCAACACAGGGCGGCGATGACGGCGAGACGGGTCGCCGTCAAGCTGTCAGCCTGGTGTTGGCATTGGTCCTGGCCCTGATTCTCGCCCGCGTCAACCCACGCGTTCTGCGCACCTGGGCCATTCCCATTTACGCGCTGGCCGTGGCGGGTCTGCTGCTGACGTTCTCGCCGTTGGGAATCGAAGTCGCCGGCGCGCGAGCATGGATCGCCCTACCCGGCGGTATCACCATCCAGCCATCAGAGTTTGCCAAACTGGCGCTGATCGTGATGGGTGCTGCGATCCTGAGTCGGGCTAGCGTGCAGGGGCGTCATGCTGGGCTAGCGGACGTCGGTCTCAGCCTTGCGGTGGCGCTGCCATTGGCGGCCTTGGTGATTGTGCAGCGCGATAGTGGCTCCGCGATGGTGATGGGCTGCATTCTCGCGGTCATGCTGCTGATTTCCGGGGCTTCTTGGAAGATCCTCTTACCGATGGGATTGGCCATCGTCGGCGCTGTGTATTACGTGCTCAACTCTGACATCTTGCCGACTTATCAGGTGGCTCGGCTGACCGCGTTCATGAACCCTGATGCGGACCCATTGGGTGCTGGTCACAACACGCTGCAAGCGCGAATCGCGATTGGCTCAGGGGGGCTTACGGGCCAAGGCCTCGGTGAAGGAACCCAAACGCAAGGCGGGTTTGTTCCGGTGAATGAGAGCGACTTCATCTACACAGTGGCGGTGGAAGAACTCGGTATGTACGGCGGGGTGGCGATCATCGTGTTGCTCAGCGCGGTGATCTGGCGAGGGCTAGTGATCGCGTTTCGCACGCAAGACACCTTTGGTCGATGTATGGCCGCTGGCGTGGTTGGGTGGTTCGCGTTTCAGGGCTTTGAAAGCATTGGCATGGCGCTTGGCATCACGCCGGTCACGGGGATCACCCTGCCGTTCGTCTCTTACGGCGGGACATCGATGATTGCGACTTGGCTCGGGATCGGTCTGCTGCTGGCAATCCGGGTGGCCGACCGGGAGCAACGTCGCAAGAACGCGGAAGACGCGACCCCTTCGCTGACCTAGCAAGTTAGCAATCAGAGCATCCGCGCTGGTTGTGGGTAACCAGTTGGTGAATGCTTGTCGGGTGGAACCGGCACTCCCCGGAATCGACTGCGCAACATTGCCGGTGACCCAGTTCACAAGCACTGAAGTCTCTTTGTAGGCCACATCACAGAATTCGGCAGGATCGCCGATTCTGCGTCACCCGCGAGTGTGAAGCGCAGGATTTGCGGTGTCTGCAGCCGCTACTAGGGCATTCCTTCTCCACGGGCTCGGATGAGCCACAGACGTGAGAAGGGTATCGAAGATCGTGTCTAGGAAAACCATTGGTGTTGCGGCCGTCGCAGCCGCAGCCATGTTTGCCATTGCTACCCCCGCATCAGCCGCCCCAGAAGTGACATCGGAGCAGGCCTCGGTATTCACCGAGATGGCCGCAATCACGGACGTCCCGCAAGATCGAGCCACGGCTGATTCCGGCGCGCAGACCGCCAAGGACC
>JAHZKU010000162.1 GCA_022600255.1 Actinomycetes bacterium
AGCTCGGCTCGGTCCTCGGCGTTGACACCTCAATCATGCGGTCGGTCATCACCTTGGCTGGTGCCTTACTGGAGCAGGACTTCGTAGCCAACGGTCGCACCCTGGAAAGATGTGGGATCGCAGGCCTATCCCAGGACGCCCTGCTGGAGTACGTCCACTCTGGTGCTTGGCCGGGGTAGGCAGACTTCTCACCCCCCGGCGCCGTTGCCAGAGTGCGCCGACGGCGGCCAGACCGACCGCACCGCCGACGCGGGAACCAGATCTGGTCCCCAAAGCGAAGGCCGCCGCGCTACACGGACAAGCAGACTTTGCCCTTCACCTTTCCGTCGGCCAACATGCGCATGGCAGTGGCTGCTTGGGCCAGTGGGAACACCGAGTCGACAGGCGCTGTCAGGTTGCCAGCTTCGATCACTTCGGTCAGCGCCTCTAGATCGACGTAGGTTTCCTTGGATAGGAAACTGGTGAGCCGCTGCCCTACGAAGGGTGAGAGCATCCCAGCGCGCAACTGTCGATCCACGCCGCCGATCCAGGGTCCGCCCTCTTCTCCCCCAACAATGACCAAGGTGCCCTTCTTGGTCAGCATGCGACGTAAGGTCTTGAGCCGGGTATTGCCCCCGATGTCCAAGATCACGTCGTAGGTTGCATCGGTATCGGTGAAGTCTGTCTGGGTGTAGTCCACGACATTGTCCGCCCCAAGCTCCGACACCAGGCCCAGTTTGGCGGTACTGCACACTCCTGTCACCTCGGCCCCCGCGTTCTTGCACAACTGGGTGGCGTATACGCCGACGCCTCCGGAGGCACCCGTGATTAACACCCGCTGACCGGCCGTGACGCGGGCGACATCACGCACAGCCTGAATTGCCGTAAGCCCGGAGACGGGAACAGCAGCGGCCTGTTCAAATGTGAGACTGCTGGGTTTGTGGGCCAGTTTCTTCTCCTTGGCGGCCGCGTACTGCGCAAAGCTGCCCTTCCCAATGCCGAAGACCTCATCACCCGGGGCGAACCGGGTGACCTCGGTACCTACCGCGACCACAGTTCCCGCTAGATCCAACCCGATGATCGGGTTCCTAGGCTTGCGCAGACCGAAGCCCAGACGAATCACGTAGGGCGTGCCTTCCATCAGGTGCCAAGTGCCGCGATCCAGTCCGGCCGCGCGGACCTGCACCAAGACCTCGTCCTTGGCGATCTGGGGTTGCGGGACCTCCTGATGTTGCAGTACGTCGGCTGATCCATAGCGATCCTGCGTGATGGCAAACATAGGGGTGGCTTCCGTTCCTGACGTGGTCGGCTGGCGATGGGACGACACTTCTGTGGTGGTGGGGTTCATTCTTTCTCCTTATCGACGGCTCATACCTCGACGGGATATTCTTACGCCGTAAGGTACAGATCCACAGTAGCCATACGTTGTAAGGTTGTCAACAAGGCCAGCCGAGTCAACCGCCGGAGGTGAGGTCAACGTGACTTCGAAGATCACCCGTGATGGTGCGATTGCAGCTGCAGTCACCATCGCCGATCGGGATGGCATTGAGACCTTGTCCATGCGCAAGCTCGCCCGCGAGCTTGGTGTTGAAGCCATGTCGCTCTACCACCACGTCTCGAACAAGAGCGACATCCTTGATGGCATGGTGGACGTCGCCTTTACCCAAATGGGTGCCCTCCCTCGCGACCGGCCCTGGGCAGAGGTGATGCGCGTGCGAGCGCACGCCATGCGCACGGTATTGCGTCGCCATCCTTGGGCGCTGGGCCTGCTGGAGTCACGCACCACCCCCGGTCCGGCCACGTTGCAGCAACATGACGATGTCTTGCGGTGCTTGCGGGAGGCCGGCTTCACGCTCGCCGACGCCGGGCACGCTCTCGCGCTCCTGGATAGCTACATTTTCGGATTCGTGCTGCAGGAGATCACGTTGCCTTTCGAGACCTCAGAGGAACTTGTGGAGGTGACGGATTCGATTCTCGCGGCCCAAGCGGCGGAAGCTTACCCCTACCTGACGCAGATGGCGCAGGAGCATGTGATGCAGCCGGGGTATAGCTTCGGGAACGAGTTCGACTACGGGCTGGATTTGATTCTGAACGGACTCTCGGTAGTGCAGGCGGATCCGAGGCCCGAAGCAACCGTACGTGGCAGCTAGCAGCCCTCACCCCAGCCGGCACCGATACGCTGCCCGGCCCCAGCGAGACGTGCTCGCGGATCGCCCTAGCCTTACCCCTGATCTGACCGTGGCCACCCAACGTAGTCTGGGAGCATGCAGCAGCGGACCCGGCAGATGTGGCAGAAGCAGGACCAACATCATGAAGTGGTGGGCGACCGCAGACGGCTATTCCAAGCCGTGGGAGAGCACATCAGCCCAGAGCGGGTGCTCTACCCTGGCAGTTATGTAGATCTATCCCCGTCTTTCGTGTTTCCCAACGTCACCTACGTTGACATTGACAATCGCGCCAACGCCTTTTTCGAAGACCAGGACGGCATCAGGGAACTCATTCGAGAATCTGCTGCCAGCCCTAAGCAACCGCAGGTTGCGTTCATCCATGCGGACTACACCTCGGACCTTGGCTTGGCGGATGCGAGCTTCGACCTGCTCGTTTCTCTGTATGCGGGGTTTGTCTCCGAAGCCTGCACTGACGCACTGCGCATTGGTGGCACCCTGCTGGTGAACTCAAGTCACGGTGATGTCGCCATGGCCGATCTCGACCCGCGCTATCAACTTGCAGGGGTGATTCAGCACCGGTCGGGCGCTTACAAGATCTCCGCAACCAACCTGGACTCCTACCTCATCCCAAAGAAGCCACAGCAACTGACAAGAAGCAGCCTGCATCGGTCCGGACGTGGCGTCGCCTACAGCAAACCTGCGTTCGCCTACCTATTCACCAGGATTGGCTAGATCGAGAGGCCGGGCCGGGTCGATCAGGTGAGTCCCAAAGGCCGCGGCAACCACCCTTGCCCAGTTGGTCACCGGTGTCAGCCACTAAGGGCACCCAGAAGCCGGCAAAAACGATCACTCGCGGATCCTGCCCTGGGGGTATGCGCGCTACACCACCAGGCTGAGCACACCTCGTTGGTCATGGCTGAAACGAAGCCACATCGACGCCGATGGGCAGGACACCTACCAACCGCCAGCCTGCAACTCGCGGGCGATGAGTTCGCCCGCTTGCTCCGCGTCCGCTGTCGAGATGCCTAGATGGGTAACAATCCGCGCCTCTTGCTTGCCCAGCACGCTGACGCCGACTCCCTGATTGCGTAGCCGACTGGCGAAACTCGCAGCATCTCCTGGCCCGCCAGATAGATCAAAGGTCACAATGTTTGTCTCGACGTCGCTGGCTGTGACTGCATCGGAAACGGCGGCGACGCGGCCGGCGATTAGAGCCGCGTGCTGGTGATCTTGGGAGAGACGATTGATGTTTGTCAGCGCCAGCTGCCCGGCGGCAGCCAGAATTCCGACCTGGCGCATTCCACCACCAAGGCGCTTGCGCAACACTCGGGCTGCGCCGATCCGCCCTTGCGAACTCACCAACACCGACCCAATCGGCGCCCCGAGTCCCTTGGATAGGCATACCGAAACGGTGTCGAAGAGGTTCCCATAGTCAGCCAAGGGCACACCCGTGGCCACGTGGGCATTCCACAACCTGGCCCCATCCAAGTGCAGCTTCAACGTCGGCCGAGCCTGCTGAGACAGTTTGCGCAACAGCGGGAGGGGCTGGACTCTGCCACCGGCAAAGTTGTGGGTGTTCTCAACGGCAATCGCCACCGTCGAGACCATGTAGGGGCCAGCATCCGGTGTGGCCATGTTCAGAATCCCTTGCGGATAGATGATGCCGTCTGCACTGGTCCACGTGCGGGTGGTGATCCCGGCGTAGGCGCCAGCGGCCCCCAGCTCGGCTCGAACCACATGGGCGCGCTGATCTGTCAAGATCTCTTGCCCCGGCTCAACGAGCAGTCGCATACCGATCTGATTGGCCATCGAACCGGTGGGACAGAACAGGCCAGCGTCCTGGCCGAGCAACTCTGCGACGTGTGCCTCTAATGCAAGCACGCTCGGATCTTCGCCGAAGACGTCATCGCCAACTGGAGCCTCGGCCATTGCGGCGCGCATCCGCTCATCCGGTTGGGTAACGGTGTCACTGCGTAGATCGATGAGAGGCGGTTCTTGCACGGTCGGGCTCAGGGTTGCGCCCATGTTGCACCCAGCTCGCTCAGGAACAGGGCCTGGGTCAAAATCGTGGACTGCAGTTCGGCGAGGTTCACACTCTCGTTGGGTGCATGGATCCTGGCCAGTGGGTCTTGAGCGCCCACGCCCAAGACCTCGATGTCCGGCAATTCCTCGGCAAGATTCGCCACGAAGGGCACACTGCCGCCTTGCCCTTGCTGGGTGGGCTCAACCCCGAACACTGCCTGCATCGCG